>CASELB010000083.1 GCA_949288685.1 uncultured bacterium | reverse complement strand
TTCACCATTAAAGTCCATGCCTGACTCCAAACTCATTTTTTTAAATTCATCTATCTTTTTTTGTATTTCTAAAATCGGTTTTTCAAATTCCAACACAGTCATTCTCTATACTCCAATTTTGTTATTAAGGGTTATACCTTATTAAGGTTACGGCTCCTGCCGGTTTAAACTGATTTATACACCGTGCATACTAAGAACATCGGCAAGTTTATCCCTCAGTTCCGAGCGTTTAGATATAATATCAACCTGTCCGTATTTTAACAGATATTCAGCCGTTTGGAAATCCGCCGGAAGGCTTTGCCTGATTGTTTGTTCAATAACTCTTCTGCCTGCAAACCCGATACGCGCACCTTGTTCTGCGATAATTATATCGCCCAGCGTTCCGAAACTTGCAGTAATACCGCCAAAAGTAGGTTCTGTCAGGACATTTATATATAAAAGCCCCGCTTCATCCAATTTACCTACAGCGCAGGAAGTTTTTGCCATCTGCATAAGACTCAGGGCGCTTTCCTGCATTCTTGCACCGCCGGAAGAAGTTATTGCAATCATAGGAATTTTCTGTTTTACAGCTTCTTCCATTATACGTGTAACTTTTTCCCCGACAACACTGCCCATGGAGCCGCCCATATAATCAAAATCCATTATTGCAGCAGCAACCCTGTGCCCCTTTATTGTTCCTGTACCGGTTATTACTGCCTCATCCAGATTGGTTTTAGCATGTGCTTTTTCAAGTCTGTCTTTATACGGCTCGGTGTCTACAAACTCAAGAGGGTCTGTAGGCGTAATATTTTTAAACCGTTCAACAAATGAATCATTATCAAATAACAATTTTATTCTTTTTGTTGCGTTTATTCTATAGTGATACTGACATACGGGACAAACCATCATATTTTCTTCCAAATCAGTTTTCAAAATCTGATTTTCACAATGAACACACTTTGTCCATAAGCTGGGCTGTCCGTCATCTTCCATGTGTTTTTCAGCTTCACGGCGCCTGATTTGCGCTTCTTTTCTTTTTTCAAACCAATCTTGTATAGTCATAAATTAACAGTAAACTCCGTTTCAAAAAACTAATACACAAATAATTTAAAATTACCTCTAAATTATACACCAAAAAAAAACTCCGTCCAGAAGTTTACAAACTTTTGTTAATAGATTAGGCGTTTATTGTAATCTTAACTCCCAAAATAGTTATTATTTTAGATTTTTTCGCATTATCATATCTGTTTTTCATAGAAAAAACTTTTTCTAACCAAGAAAAACCTTTATTTTTTATTTTATCATTTAGTTCTTTAAATTCTTTATCCGATAACACGTTTTTGACTTTATCAAGATATTCGCTCTTTTTATCGTCAGGAACGTTATAATAGAACCCCCAGATTTGTTTTGTCTTATATACCGTAAAATCTTTCATTAACTCCGGCAAAAAATTATTTTGTTCAAGAAATTCTTTTAAATACCTTATATTATCAATAACACAGAACAAGTCAGCAGATTTGCGATTAACTGCGGAGCCGGGACGAAAACGGTAATTGTACAAAACTTTGTTCAAATAAAATACCTTACTTGCTTTTAATATTGCACCAAAAGAAAATAAGTTGTCCTCACCGTGTTTTGTCGGGGCAAATTCTAATTTATTTTCCTTTATAAAATCCATCAAATATACTTTATCCCACACCATTGCCCGGCGCTCAAAAAGTCTGGCATCTTTAAAATCACACCAATTATAGTAAGGCTCTTTAAACAAATTCTTTTTCCCGCCAAATTTTTTATTTTCATGCTGATAAATATATAACTGCTCTTTTTTTGATATTTCATTTATCTTTTTGTAATCAAATTGGACGATTTCCACACCTGTTTTATTAAAAGTATCCAGCACCGTCTCAAGATAATCCGGCTCAACCCAATCATCAGGGTCAATAAATACCAGATACTCCCCTTTTGCCATACTGATACCATAATTCCTTGCAACACCCGACCCCAGGTTTTCTTCAGTATAAACCTTTATACGACCGTCTTTTGCTTCATATTCCCTCAAAATTGCAAGTGATTTATCCGTTGAGCCGTCATCTACACACACAACCTCAAAATCACCAAATGTCTGGTTCAAAATACTGTCCAAACAGGTTCGTATATAAGGCTCAACATTATATACAGGTATTACTATTGAAAATTTAATTCTGTCGCTCATAAACTCAACTCAAATATTACGTTTTATATTAACACAAATAATGCAAAAACTTGACATTGTTAAAAATTACATTAAATAACTACTATAAAAATGGAGAAAACGACAAATGCTAAACAACCTGCTGCTTGAGTTATTCTACAACTTTATACCGCAAAATGAATGCAAACATGACAAAGTATCACCTATGTCTGACGGGGAATACTGTCCGGATTGCGGGAGATATATAGTTAATGAGTGGTACATAACCCGCTGCAAATGCTGCGGAGTAAGATTACAAAGCGTGAAGAAGGGTGAAGATGTCATTCCCGCCGAAAAGTTTTGCCATAATTGCGGCGGGAGTGATTTTTATCTCGAAAAATTATCAAAAATCGACTTTGTAAACATTAACTATGCAGTACTTATAAAACGTGCAATGGAGGACGGCGCATTTAGCAGAACAACCCAGTGCTGGCAGGACTTCGACGGAGAAAATCAGGTGTTAAAACTGCTGCCCTTCTTTGATAAAAAGGTAAGCAGAGGGTAAACAATACTCTAATTAATACGAACCGCTGCATTTGATTTTTCAAAAATATCAATAAAATCAAATTTTTCGGTATCAAATACCCCTTTATCGGTTATTTTTATTTCCGGAATTACAGGCAGCGAGAGGAAACCCATTGCCATAAACGGATCACTAAGAGTACACCCGAGACTTGCAGCCGCTTTATTTAATTCATCGCAATGTTCAATAACGTATCCGTAATCTTTATCAGAAATCAAGCCAGCAATCGGCAGCGGAAGTTCAGCCATAACTTCCCCGTTATTTATAACGACCTTCCCGCCCTGCAGTTTTATAAGCCGAACGGCAGCACGGTACATATCTTCGTCATTTGTCCCCACTATGACCATATTATGGGAATCGTGGGCAACTGTTGACGCCATTGCACCGGACTTCAAGCCAAATCCGCGGACAAAACCACATCCGATATTTCCTGACGCTCTATGACGTTCTATTACACAAATTTTAAGAATATCATCATTTAAATTCGGCTCTGCACAACCGTTGACTATATTAACTTTTGCATCATAGACTTTTGTAATAAGCTGGTTCGGAATTACCTGTATTGCCTTTACAAACGCTTCACCGTCATTAACTGACGTTTTAATTTTGAAATCGGAACGTTCAATCCACCTTACATTTACGGACCCTCTTGCAGTGCCCTGTAAGGTTGAATTAATTTCATAAAGCAATTTCCCGTTTTGCGCAACAATATTACCGTTTTTCAGTACAAGTTCAGGTTCAAAATTCACAAGATCAGGCAGAACAAGTAAATCCGCCTTATATCCCGGCGCGATTGCCCCGACATTTTTCAGCCCGAAGTATTCAGCAGTATTAAGACTTGCAATTTTAACCGCTTTAACAGGACTCAACCCCGCTTCTACGCATACTTTCACCATGCCGTTAATATGCGGTCTCAAATCCTGCGGGTGTCTGTCATCTGTTACAAACATACATTTATCAGTATTATGAGTAAGCAGAACCGGAATAAGCGCTTTTAAATCCTTCGCCGCTGACCCTTCCCGTATCATAAGATACATTCCCAGTCTTAATTTTTCTATTGCTTCATCCGGAGTTGTACACTCATGATCTGAGGCTACACCGGATGCTGCGTATGCGCACAAATCCTTTCCGCTCAATTGCGGAGCATGCCCGTCTATACGTTTGTTATACTGTTGTGCAAGTTCAATCTTAGACATCACAACAGGGTCATTATTAAGTACGCCTGTAAAATTCATCATCTCTGCAAGCCCTAAAACCCACGGTCGGTCTATAAGCATTGATAAATCATAACTTTGCAGGTCAAAACCTGACGTTTCAAAAGCAGTAGCCGGAACACAGGACGGCAGGGTACAATAAACATCCAGAGGCAAACCTTCTACAGCATTTTTCAAAAAACTTATACCGTGCAGCCCCAGAACATTTGATATTTCGTGAGGATCCGCAATAACCGTTGTAGTTCCTGCAGGTACTACAAGTTTGGCAAACTCAGACGGCAGCAGCATAGAACTTTCCAGATGAACATGCCCGTCAATGAATGAAGGAGAAATAAACTTACCCTCAGCATCAATTTCGCGAATACCTGAATAGCCGTCACCGACACCCGCAATAATTCCGTCAGTTATTGCTATATCAGCCTTATAAACTTCATCCGTCAGTACATTTACAATGTTGGCATTTTTAATAACAAGATCTGCTTTTTCAAGTCCTCTTGCCGTATTTATTATACGTTCACGCGACATAATTTTTTCCTTATAATATAATATCTGCAAGCGGGATAAGTTCTTCCAGTTTTCCTGATTCAACTACCGATTCTATAGAAGAATTTATTTTTTCCAACTCTTCTTTAGAAGGAGTTTTTAGGTTAGAAGGGAGCTTTAAGTCAGTGGTATTTCTGGTTTCCGTAAAGCCCTTATTCAGTATAGAAAATTCATTATAAGTAACAAGTATAGTTTTATAAACTTCAGGGAAATCTGTAGTTTTGCCGGTGTAATACTTATAATCGTTTTTAAGTTTATCAATACTTGTCAAAATATAATCAATCTCCAAATCCGGCGCATTTTCATCATACTTCTGTCCGAGACAATGATTACCTAAAAAATCAGCATCATCCGAGTTTTTTAAGTAAACAGCCCATAACAAACACCCCAGGTAAAATCCTATATTATTTTCAAGGAGTTTAACAATTTTAGGGAAGTACTGTTTAAACTTAAAACTACGCTGACTTAAGTTTTTAAACTTGTTTATATCTCTGTAAAGGTATTCAACACTTCCGGAATATACCAGAACATAATGTCCCCAGCCCGGGTCAAATTTAACTGTTTTTTCTAATACTGTCATAAATTACTCCTGTAAATTTTTAATAATCTTATCCGTAAATTCTGAGCAAGAAACGCCCCCGCCCAAATCGACCGTAAAAATTCCCTGTTTAAAAGTTTCAAACAGAGCATTTTTAATCATCTGACCTTTTTCTTTTTCACCGATATAATTCAGCATTTCGACCGCACTTAAAATAATTGCAGTCGGGTTAGCTTTGTCCTGTCCTGCTATATCAGGCGCCGAGCCGTGTACCGGTTCAAACACCGCACAATTTTCACCAATATTTGCACCTTGAGCAACACCAAGACCGCCTATAAGCCCTGCTGTCAGGTCTGAAACAATATCGCCGTATAAGTTTGGCAATAACAAAACATCAAACTGAGAGGGGTTTTGCACAAGCTGCATACAACAGTTATCAACAAGTATTTCCTTAAACTGTACCTGCGGATACTCCGCGGCAATTTTTCTTGCAGACTCTAAAAATAATCCGTCAGAGAGTTTGCAAATATTAGCCTTAGTAACTGCTGAAACCTGTTTTCTGTTATTTTTGACAGCGTATTCAAACGCAAATTTTGCAATCCGTTCAGACGCCTTGCGTGTAATTATTTTTATACTGTGCGCGGTATTATTATCAATCATTTTTTCAACGCCGGCGTACAAATCTTCCGTATTTTCTCTTACAACAACAATATCTACATTATCAAAACGTGTTTTAACGGACGGAATATTACAGCACGGACGTAAATTCGCGTACAAATCAAGCTCTTTTCTTAAAGTAACATTTACCGAACGAAACCCCTTGCCGATAGGAGTTGTAACCGGAGATTTCAGAGCAACGCCGTTCTTTCTTACCGACTCAAGTACGCGAGCGGGAAGCGGCGAACCTTCTTTTTCTATTACTCCGGCGCCTGCAGTCTGCAAATCCCAATCAATGTTAACCTTTGCAGCATCTATAATTTTCACCGCCGAATTTATTATTTCCGGTCCTATTCCGTCACCTTGAATTAATGTAATTGTTTTCATAAATACCTCTTTTAAAGTATTATAGCACAATAATTAAATATAACAGAAGGGCGCGGCTTAAATAAGCCGCGCCCTTCTTCTTTTTGAACACCTGTTAAGCGTTAATACTGTTTGTAAGACTATTAATAGCCGCCATGATTTCATCAAGTTTTGCATTGATTTCATCAGTTGTAACATTACCGGACTGCAAGTTGGCAATAACTTCTGTTAATTGTGTACCGAGGTTGGTTACACTTGCCATGATATCGGTATTTGTAGATGATGCCTGTACTAACAGTGACAACTGATTGATACATGTTTGTATCAGGTTGTTTGTTGTTGTAAGGTCAACATTGCCACCGGAACCGCCGACATTCATATTTTTTACAGCCTCAAGAATATCAGCCAGAGCTTGCTCTATTGCACCGGTATCAATTGTACCGCCGGTTTCTTTATTAAGCAGTTGTTCCAGTAACTCATTATTTGCTGCGAGTAATGAAGTTACTTCGCTCAGATCTAATACAGGATCTTCTTGTTGAGCCAGCAGGTTAATTACTGTTTGTATCAGATTGTTAGTCGTTGTAAGGTCTACACTATCATTGCCGGCTATTTTAATCAAGTTATTAATAGCATCCTCAATAGCTGTCAGGTTGCCTTTCAGACCTTCAATAGCGTTAACTATAGCCTGACCGTTATCATCCATTTTCAAGCCCAAGGCGTCAACAAGTGCAGCAAGTTGTGCGGCAAGCTGCGCATCGCTGTCTTTCAGTTTTTCTATTATAGTAGAAATACCTTGACCTAAATCAGCACCGATTTTGTCTAATTTAGCGATAATGTCATTACCTTGCTCAATTAATTTTTCTTGATTTGCTTTGCTTTCTGCCGCAAATTTATTAAGTGCTTCTGTTTGAATATTTTGATTATTGATAATTTCCTCTAACGCGGCAGTAATATTAGCATTGCTTTCACCAAGACTCAATTTAATATCACCGATACCTGCAGCAACAGCGTTGATTGCATCAAGTATTTCATTAAGGACTTCCGTATAATCTTTAAAGTCACCGCCCTGATTAATAATCTGATCAGCTTTATCTAACAGTTCTGCCAGCAATTCATTGGTTACATTACCAATACCGTTGCCTTCGTTAACGGCACTAAGTATTGCGCGCAGCTGTGACAGAACATCCTGAGTAGTAGCATTACCTTCTTGATAAGCCTCAAGAAGAGCTTTAAGATCTGTACTGAGTCCTTTAATTGCGTTAGAAATTGCATCACCTGTAGTTTGAACAGTATTTTCAAGTTTTGCAACCATTTGACCGACACTGTTAATTGCATCAACGATTTTATCAGTACGCTCATCAGAGTTGATTTGTGAGTCATTATAAAGCCCCTGGATAAATTCCATAAGTTCTTTATTATTAGCCGCACCTGAGGTACTTAACTCTTTAAGGGCATTGATAATTTCGGTATTACCGGCAGCTATATCTTCCCACATAGCTTTAATTGTATCAATAATGGCTCCAGTATTAGCCTCATTACCGGATTTAATTGATTCAAGTAATTCAGCGACAGTTTTAAAGCCCTCAACATTAACATTTGTACCCTCTTTAACAGAAGTAATAATTTCATTCAACAGACCTGAAATTTTTTCAACTGCATCAGGTGTAGCACTGGAAATTGAACTAACAATATTAAGGATATCCTTAAGAACAGATGTTTGTTCAGTTGTAAGATTGTTATTAGCAGTAACTGCATCTAACACCTGCTGCAACATAGCCGATAATTGCTCGGCAACTTCAGGAGCCGCATTCTTAATATCAGTAATTGTTGAAAGAATATCATTAAGAATAGCCGTTTGAGCATTAGAAATATCATTGCCGCTGTTAATTGCAGACCAGATATTGTTAAGAACTTCCATATATTTTTCTGCAGATTCAGCATTGCCTATACTAATATCCTGAATAGCCTCAAGAACTTTATTATAGAAATCCTTATCAGCAATACTCATACTGTCCAGTTTACCCAGCATTTCATTCAGGATATCTGTAGCAGTATTATTAAACGCATCCTGACCATTCTTGAAGCCCTCAACCGTATTGAGAATTTTATTCAGAATATCAAGGTTAGCAGTATTGTCTTCTTCAAGCTTTTTAAGAATTTCATTAAGGATTACTGCTCTATCCTTGTCTCCGGTTAACATTTCGGTTAAAATTGTCTGAATTCTGCTAATCATATTATTAACAGCAGCAGAATTTTCGTCCGCTTTTTGTTCTAATCGATCCATCCTGTCGCGAATCTCGTTCAATGCCTTTATAATCTCTTTGTTTTCGGCACTGTTAGCGTTCTTTCCGTCAACAACAGCATCAATCAATTTTTGTATTAATGTCTCTATTCCTGATAAATCAGGAGCAGGAACATCAACATCAAGATCTGTGTTGTTGTTGATAATAGTTTCACCCGTGTCGCAACTTGCCAGCGTAGCGGCGCCTGCGACAACAGCAGCACCGGCAGCCAGAGTAGATGGTTTAACTTTGCCTCTTGAAGCAACCCAGGCTACAAGACCTGCACCTGCAGCAAGAACTCCCGCCCAGAAACCTTTATTAGTTTCTTTAGGCTTTGGAACTGCACCGTCCTGCGGGATAAATTTTGCAAGCGGATCATTTGCGTCAGTTTTCTTTGATTGTGAAAAATTTGTCATATCTCCAACAGGTTCCTGGATACCGCTAAAAGCCTCCAGAATTATCTGTTGTTCTGTCCAGGTAAATGACAACAAATTTTCTCTCATCTCTGTGATAATCTGCTTATCGGTAAGATAACCCTTTTCCGGGTGGTTCCTACGGAATGCAGCTATCAATTGTGATACATCCGTCATATTAAATTCTCCTTTCTTTGGATTAACACATACCTGTACTACATTACTCTCTCTATTACGGCATTTTTTTTGAAAACTTTAATAAATTTTGAACAATCGTTACAAAACGTTACATTGCATAGTTCAAATTGAACTATATTCATAAAAAAAATTCCGCATAAGGATTATTGTATTTTTACAAAATGCATGATAGAATATCGGAAGAAGGAGTGAACTTTGCATGTTAGTGTCTGCAATTTCCAGTTTATCATCTGCAAAAAATTCATATTTAGGGGGAAATACTGCACAATCAGCAGTAAAAAATAGCCATTACGACCATTATAATTACTTCGGCGCAAATAAAGAGAACAACAATAATCAAAATGCCGTTAATGAAATGTTCCATAAAATCGCTCTATGGAAAGATTTTTGCGAAAAACACATCATAACCGACGAATCACAAAAGGAAACTTTTAATTATTTAGCATAGCAAATCCTATTTGCCAAAGAGCAGAATAAAGACGCCGGTAAAGATAATGACCTATAAGTCATTGTGTTGTACTGTTTAAAACATACTTTTGTTTTCTGTATTTTTGTATTACACTATCCGCATAATATTATATAAACAGGAGCGTATATGTTCAGTACTGAAACCATTTATGAAGTTGTTATTTTTTCTGTCGGAGACACCAAAGCCGGCACAAAGATGGGCAAATTACAATTAAGAGACACCGGAGACTCATCACTGCTTAATTGTATACTCTGGGAAGAAACCTTGAACCGTCTGGACCCAAAACTATTTCGTTCGGGGAATTTGCTAAGAATTGTTTCCGGCTCATTTAACGAAAAATATAATAACTGTCTGGTCTCTGCCTTTGAACTTATTAAAGAAGCAAAACTCGGGCTTGACAAACAAGAGAGAGATGCTGCTTTTAAACAATTATCAAATTATATTGACAGTATACAAAATCCTGATTTAAAAAAGTTTGTATCGGAAATCTACCTTCAATATGAAGATAAAATAAAAATTTCACCGGCAGCCAAACTCATGCATCACAATTACGTCGGCGGATTAATGGTTCATATACTTGAATGTCTCGCATTTGCGGATGTAAATTTTCCGCTTTTTGCCGCAAAACTTGATAAAGATGAAGTTATTGCAGCATGCCTTTTGCATGATATAGGAAAAATCTTTGAATATACAATAGACACAGAAACCGGTCTGATTGATTATGATGAGGATTTTAGAAAAGATTGGCTGACACATTCACAGTACGGTTTTTCAATCTGTATGAATGCCGGTTTTAAAACAATTGCAAAAATGATTGCCGCGCACCACGGAAGAGCAGAGTGGGGCGCAATTATTGACCTGAATGAAAAAGATTTGGAGCCGGAGCTTTATCTGGTGCACCATCTGGACGATTTATCCGCTAAATTCGGGAAAATAAATGTTTCCATGTTATAATTATGCTGTATGAGGATGATTTATGAAAGTTAGCGTTAGAGTTCCCGCAACATCGGCAAATTTAGGACCGGGATTTGATTGTTTCGGACTTGCACTCCCTATATATAACACAATAACAATAGAAGAAACTGTTTTGCCCGGTTCCGGAATAGAAATTAATATTATCGCAAACAGTAACGATGCAGGCAGCTCTTTTATAGAAGATATCCCGCGCGATGAAAATAACCTTGCGTATAAAGCAATTGAATTGTTATATAATTCTATCGGGCAGGAGCCTTCAGAACTTAAGATTAATATACAAACTGAAATCCCGATTACAAGGGGGCTCGGGAGTTCCGCATCCGTGATTGTCGGAGCTTTGCTTGCCGCAAACAAGCTGCACGGATTTCCGGCAGACGAAACAGCACTTATATCTATAGCAACAGAAGTTGAGGGACACCCTGATAATGTAACTCCGGCGATTGTCGGAGGAGTCGTGTTCTCATCACTTGAAGAGGACGGAAGTGTTATCTATCGCAAGCTAAAATGGCCGCAAGAATGGGATTTAACTGTTTGCATACCTGATTTTGAACTTTCCACTTCAATATCACGCTCGGTTATTCCTAAAGAAATTCCGCTGCATGATGCCGTATACAACCTTAAACACTCGGCAATGCTTATACATGCAATAGAAACAGCGGATGAAGAATTTATGGTAAGGGCTTTAAATGACAAAATACACCAGCCTTACAGGATTAAGTTAATCCCCGGAATGACAGAAATTATGGATAAACTTAAAAATGAACAGGGTATATTAGGCTGCGTTTTAAGCGGTGCCGGTCCGACCCTGCTTGTTATATCGAAAAATTACAATACTGAGAAAATCAAATCATCCGTTAAAGAAATCTGGGATGGGTTTGGTATATCAGCAGACGTAAGAACGCTTAAAGTTGAAGAACAAGGGGCGGTTATACTGGAGCAAAACTAAATTACCACTTAAAAATTAATAAACGCGGGCGGAACAATAATTTGTTCCGCCCGCGTCATTATAATATTCCTATTTACTTAAAACTTACAAGAACTTTTACGGAATCTTTGTCTTTATTACGCTCAAATGCTTCAATCGATTTTTCCACAGGATAAACTGCGGTAATAAGTTTAGAAAAATCAAGCGCTTTACGTTCCAAAATTCTTAAAGCAGGTTTAAATTGTCCGCAGCGCGACCCGAGAACCGTTATCTCATCAATAACTATCGGCGCAAGATTAAGTTCTTTACCTGTCGCAACGGTACTCTTTAAAACCAGTACGCCACGCGGTTTTGTATGGCTCATCGCTGACTCAAATCCGGAAACCGAACCGGTTGCTTCCACTACAACATCATATTTTTCCTGCCCTAAATTATCAAGGAGGATAGTCTTAATACCTAATCCTTTTACCAGTTCAAGTTTTTCACTATGCTTGCCGACAAGCGTAACATCATAGTTTTGGGAATTCAAAGTCATCGCGGTAATCAAACCGAGCTTGCCATCCCCCTGTACAAGAACTTTTTGACACGGTTCAATATGCAGTTGCTCCGAGATTTCGCAAGCTGCTGCAAGAGGCTCTGTAAACACCGCCTGTTCATCTGTTACATTATCAGGAACTTCAAACAACACATTTACCGGAATTGTAACATAATCCGCAAAACACCCGTCTTTACGCCAAATTCCAAGAGTATGACGTTCCGGACAATGGCGGTAATTCTTAACGGCACACCATTCACAATCCGGCTTATCACATCCCCAGCTAATTTCTGCTACAACGCGTTTCCCGACAAGTGATTTATCAGCACAGTTAACTTCTTCAACAACACCGACAAATTCATGCCCGAGAATCCCCTGATACCCCATATAACCTTTTGTAATTTCATAATCAGTATTACAAATTCCTGCAAGTGTTACCCTTATTAAGGCTTCCCCTTCCTTCGGCACCGGTTTTGCATAATCGGTTTTATACTGTAATGTTTTATCAAATACAATTGCTCTCATTTCTCAAACCTCCTTTTTTACTTTAAATATAACATATAAATATATTATTGCTCTCTCTTCTTTCCTCTGCTAAAATTTAATTATGCCAAAAATTAGCAACAATGAAGTATTAAATATTTTTCCGCTATTCTTTGAAACAAATTTGAATGAAAAAGACGGCGCTGACAGCATATTCCAAAAACTTGAAAAAATTTTTGAGTTTACTGATGCTTTTATCTATTACGTTAATCCTGAGAGTTTGCAGCTAAAGTACTCTTTTAACAAGTATTCAACCTACACAGAGAACAGCTTGTTTCCGTTTAATCCGCGTCAGAGAAAACTTATATATTCAGAAGACAATTATATTGCAGATGACAATCACCCGATAATTAAGTGCCTGAAAATTCAAGGGAAAGACTGCAATTATGCAATTTCTAAACTCATTATCCGTTCTGCCGTATTCGGAATTCTTGTTCTGGTAAGGAATGACGGGAAATCTTATACTGATGAAGATTTAGCAATACTAAAAACATGTTCCTGCATGATTTCCTATGTAATAAAAGACCTTGAGCTGTCAAATGTATTTAAAATTCAACTAAAAGCACTAAAAGACGGGATTATAGAAAAGAATAATGCCTATAAAACTATTAAGGAACAAAATGAAAAAATTTTAGAGGCTGACAAAGTAAAAAATGAGTTTCTGGCAAATGTTTCTCACGAGTTAAGAACACCGCTCAATTCAATTCTCGGATTCTCAGAAATCCTTGAAAACGGAATGTATGGCAAACTTTCCGGCAAACAGAGCGAGTATGTTAATGAAATAAGAGTTTCAGGTTTAAGGCTGCTCGGGATGATTAATGAAATCCTTGATATTTCTAAAATCGAAGCAAAGGCAATGAAAATTTCCCGCAGCAGATTCAGTATTGATGTTCTCTACACGGAAGTCTGTAATGTTCTTGCCCCGCTTGCCGCAAAGAAAAATATACGTATGATTAAAGATTTTGAAGACGATTTTGAAATCTACGCTGATTACCAGAAAATGCAGCAAATATTCTATAATCTGGTAAGTAACGCTATTAAGTTTACTCCCGAAAACGGAGAAATACTGCTTGATGCTATTAACAAAAAAGACCATGTAATCTTATCGGTACACGATAACGGTATAGGCATTGATCCTAAATACCACGGGAAAATATTTGCTAAATTCGTACAGCTCGACTCTGCTTATACAAAAAAAGAATCCTCAACAGGACTGGGCTTAACGATTACAAAAGAACTCGTAGAACTTCACGGAGGCAAAATTTCTGTTAAGAGCGAAGTAAATAACGGTTCTACATTTATCATAAACTTGCCTGTAATAACAGAAAAATAATCAAAGAATAGCCTCAAGCGCTTCATACGCTGTATTGACAACATTGTGCATATCCTCTTCCGAAATAATAAGCGGGGGATTAAAGTATAGCACATCACCCAGCGGACGGAGTAAAAGCCCTTTATCAAGAGCTTTTTTATAAATCTGATACCCCGTTCTTAGTGAAGGGTTAAGGGGTTCAGCGGTTTTCTTATTTTTTACAAGCTCTATTGCATTTATAAAACCAATATGCCTTACTTCACCGACATTTTTGTGCTGAAGGAATTTTTCGCTGACTATTTTACGAAAAATAGTATTCCGCTCAGGAAGTGTATCCAAAAGTTTATCTTCCCTGAAAATATCAAGAACCGCGTTAGCGCAGGCACAGGCAAGGGGATTTCCGGCATAAGTGTGGGAATGCATAAATGCACGCCCCTTTAAGTAATCATCATAAAACGCATCATAAATTTTTTGCGTGGTTACAGCAACTGCCATAGGCATATAACCACCGGTTAAACCTTTAGAAAGGCACATTATATCAGGAGAAACGGCAGCCCAATCACATGCAAACATTTTCCCGGTTCGCCCGTATCCTGTTGCAATTTCATCCGCAATCAAATGAACATTATATTTATCACAAAGCTCCCTGAGTTTTTTAATATACAGGGGCGGATACACCCTCATGCCGGCAGAGCCCTGCAACAAAGGTTCAATAATAAGTGCAGCGGTTTCTTCTCCGTACCGTTCAAAAGCCTTATTCGCAGTCTCAATACATTCACAGTTACAATTATCACGGCATCTGTCATAAGAGCACCTGAAACAGTCCGGCGCCTGAATACGTTTGACATCAAGTAATATTGGCTTATAAATTTCGGCATACAGGTCGAGCGCACCGACAGAAAGTGCACCGATTGTCTCGCCGTGATAACCGTCAGACAGCGCCATAAAACGTTTTTTCTGCGGGTTTCCGGTTTGATAATGGTACTGAAAACTCATTTTTAATGCCATCTCAATTGATGAAGAGCCGTTATCGGCAAAATTAAACTTGCAAAGCCCTGCCGGTAAATATTCTATAAGTTTCTGACACAGAGTTATAACAGGCTTGTGGGAAAAATTGGCAAATATAACATGTTCCAGTCTGTCAGCCTGTGCTTTCAATGCATTTGTAATCCGCGGATTACAATGTCCTAATAAATTACACCACCAGGAACTTACTACATCCTTATAACATTTGCCGTTAATATCATACAGATTAATTCCTTCCCCCCGCTCTATAACAATCGGCGGTAGTGTCTCATAATCTTTCATCTGTGAACACGGGTGCCATATATATTTTAAATCTTCTGCCTGCCAGTCCATTACCACTCTCCGCTAAACAATTCAGATAATTTATGCCCTCTTAAATCAATCTCTAAAGAATTTTCTTTGATTAACCCCAGCACCGGTAAATTGCATAATGTTTCTATTGATTTAATATTATCTTCATACATTTTGTCGTTATATTTGTATCTGTTTAAAATAACACCTTTTATATATATATTTCTGTTCTTAGCCCAATCAACAGTAAGAAGAACCGAATTAATAGTTCCAAGTCCGCCGTCTGCAACAATAATACATTCAAGTTCCATATCTTTTATAAGGTCAGACATTAAATATACTTGATTATCCATTAATATGGGGCAGGTAATTCCGCCTGCACCTTCAACTATTAAATATTCAAAACAGGATTCCGCGCTATGGAAATCAGACAGGATTTTATTTTTATCTATTTGTATATCGGTATGTCTCGCGGCAAGGTGCGGAGAAACGGCTTCTTCAAAAATATAACTTGCTGACTCAGCCGGTTCCTGTTTAAGTCCGCCTGTATTTATTACAAATTCGCAATCACCGGGGTGCAAAATACCGTCTTTTAGTACCGCTCCGCTCAAAACAGGTTTAAAATACCCGCAGGAATTACCTTCTAACGTAACCGCCTTTGCCAGTACTCCGGAAACATAAGTTTTCCCTATATCAGTACCTGTACCTGTTATAAAAATCTTTTTTACCATACATTTATTATACCTTCTCAAGGTTCATTGAATATATTTATCAAATCACACCCGTACGCACTTTTTGTATTTACGTATTCACCTATTGTATTAATATATAATTCGGGTTTTGTCGTCTCGCCCGCAAGTTTTATTCTTGAAGAAATCACAGACCTTTCAGGAAGTGAAATTTTTGGATGCTTATTAGACATATATACAGGAATATGCCGGTTTGATAAGGATTGCGCAAATTTGTAGATATAATTCCATACCTCTTCGGCAAATTGTTCACTTTGACGCTTATTAACAGTGGCACGGAATTTATTACTCACTTCTATATTATCAATAATAACAACAGGCGCATCACCTGAATTACTTACAAAAATTCTGGAGGTTGCGGCAATATTACCTTGTTTATCCCGCACACCCATAACATTAAACGCGGTATTTAAAAGATAGTTCGGAACAGAGTCACCCTTCTCTTCATTAAGTGCAGTGCAGCAAGAAGTATAATTACCCATAAAAACCATATTCCGTTCACTTCTGTCGATGAGTCCTATTGTATATTCGTTACCTGCAATTGATAAATTTTCAGAAGCAATACCCGAAAGCCATCTGTCATAATCAATTCCTAAGTGCTTAAATATGTTTTCTGTTTGAAGATTAGAGCGCCCGTGCGAAGTTAGCGGATTATTTATATAATCATTAAAGTTTCCGTGTGTAACTAAATCAAAAACAAGTTTCAATTCTCCTTTATCTCTGCTGTTTGGAGTAAGAAGATAATGAATAAGATTTCTATCCCAGCCGGCAAGAGAGTCTGCAAATTCCGTCTGTTGTTCTGCACTATATCCGAGTTTTGCAAATATCTGCCGGCTATACTCATTTAAAAAGCCCTTCAAGTCAAATACAAAATCATTTTTTCTGCCGACAGGTTCACTATATTTTTCAATAATCTGTACCAGATTATCTTCAAATGTTTGCTGCATAATAGGAATGTAATCCACTATTAAATGTTTTTGCTTACCGGACAATTTTATAATATCTCCTGCATTATTTCTGTTTTTGCCGTGCCTTATCAATTTATTAATAAAATATTTTGATTTATACGGAAGGTTCTGGATGTCATCTATGTTCTGAACAAATCTGTGCAAACGTTTCGCCAGCAGCATATTTACGTATTCAGCATCTGTTACAGCTACCGCATTATATAAACGATTCAAATAATAAGTATTGTTATAATCTATAATGCGGGCAAGAACATAAAACTTTCCGGTAATTGACTCATCCAATGCCATTAAATAGTCTTCCGCCATTTCAGGATTAGTATTTCCGAGTTCAAGGTATTTTTGAAGAAAACATAATTCCAAATCAGAATAATTTTCTTTTACGTTATTAACATATTTTTCCGGCTCTTTTGCAATAGCAGGGCGAATTTTTGATATTTGGAAAAAATTATCTATAATTGTTTCTTTATTAATATCCGGCGTTAACAAAAGCACCGGTATATTATCTTTATTACTAAAAAATTTTTTTACAATATCAACAAATACAGGATTAGTATTTTTACACTTATACTCTGTTTCTTTTATAATATAATCCGCATCTTCATCAAAGATTTTTTCTAATTTTTTAAGATTTTTCACAGCATCTTTATTAAAAAGCAGATTTACTGTGTCATTACCGTTAAGCCCGCTATACTCAGCCGATAATTTGTTTAAAAGAGGTATATTTTCTATAAAAGTTTTTTTATTTTCGTCTGTAAGAGTCTGCTGCATTGAAAAAAACACATCTGAATCATTAATAGTCTTCCTTGAATTTTCATTAATGCTTACCAAGTTTTCAGCAAACCATAGGTAATCGCCAAGGGTTAAAGATGATTTAAGAGAACCTATACTTTCTAAAGTTTCAAAGTGTGCAATTATATCGCCGAGGGTTGTTTGTCTGACACATTCAAGCGCATCAGAGGGTAATGTCTTCAAACGATTTATCCCGCGCTCTAAACCTTCTAATGTATACGCCCTGTCAAAAACATCCTGAGGAGATTTTAAGAAATAATCAATAGATTTATTATTCTTCTCCTGTTCTATTATAAAATCAAACTTTTTAACAAGTTCTTCGTCCGGAACAATCGGCAAATAATATTTTTCCAGATACTTTGCTAAAACCGCAGAACTATTGATTTTATCCAAAATTTGCTTTCTGACATTCTTATCTCCGTCTGCCCAATCCATTAATGCGGAGAAGTTGTATTCTGTCATTGTTTCAAAATAAGTTATAAACTCTTCCGCATCAATATTTTTCTTAGTATCAAGAACAACTGCCGTATTAATGTAATCCTGTGCCCCGTTCAATGTTTGAGGAATATTCGAAAAAATTTCAAAAAGTGTATCTTTATTATTAATAATAGCATCGCAGGTTTTATCGTCCAAACTGTCAATACAATTGGATGTTATCTCTCCTATTTCAAAAACCGGACTTTTAGTTACAAATCTTGCAGCAAGCATTGTTTCAAGCGCATTACATTGCTTATCATTCAGTTTAAGCGATGCTAAGTCGGTATATTTATTAAAATCATACAGTGATACACTTCTGCCGGAATAAACAAGAGCTCTGGCAAGTTCCGGAGATTCGGAATACAGCTCATTAAACATCCGGGGCGGAACAGAATTTGTATTCAACCGTAAATATAAATCTATATGTTCAGAGTTTTCCTCCGTCTCTTGCCGTGATAATAATTGAGGAACCGTAACAGCACCGGCAGCCGGTAATACTAATTTTTCTAACCTGTTTTTTAAAGCCGCAAAAAATGAAGGTTTTACAAGCTCTTTCTTCCCTGTAAAACACAGAGAAGTATAATTACAACGTTTGTTTGTATACGAGTTTGAACGGCTTATATTGCTAACTGTTGATACAGGTGTTACTTTCATAATAAATATTATTCCTGCCGGTATAAAACATGTAAAAATTATTAATTGCCCTTTTTTAACAATTTTTTACAATATCAGACTTTAAACTGATTTTTGTATAATATAATCTCATGCCGGTCACTAATCTTTCACAAATCAATATTAACAAAAACATACTGATGTTTATAACATCTTTTATCTATATTTTAGGATTATGCGGCTATATGGTTCATCATCCGGCGGGGTTTGCCGTTGCCGTCACAATAATACTTGCACTTCTGTGTATTTTTAACATCGTTAAAATAAAATACCTGCTGGTCTGGATATTAATATTTTATTTAGGTATTTTTAATGCCGCATTCAGAATTTCAGAGAGTGATATACTGACAAGTATTGCGCCTGCTGAAGGAATGTTCACAGGTCAAATTGTATCTATCCCGAACAGTAATATTGAAAATAATTCTAAATTCTTTTTTGAAGTCTCAAAAATTGAACTTGAACATAAGAGTATAGAGAATTTAAACGCCAAACTTCTTGTAAACCTGAAAAGCGAAACACCGGAAGGATTTGATAAACTAAAGATTTCAAACTACTACACAATAAAAGGGAGCCTGCGCCCGCCGTTTAAACCGGGGAATCCGTCACAATTTGATTACGGAGCGTATTTAAGGAATTACGGTGCACACACAATTTTGTACAGTACTCCGGACAATATCACTCAAATTAATAAGACCCCGTCAGGCTGGCGCAAATTTGTACAAAATCTGAACGAAATAAGAACAGACATTATAAAAACACACGGAGAATACTTAAAATCACCGAACCTGGAACTTTTAGGAGGAATTGTATTTGGTGACGACGCTATCGCTCCGCCCGATTATATAAAAACCTCTTTTATAAACTCAGGTTTATTACATATTCTGGCAGCATCGGGTATGAATGTTGCTTTTATTTACGGATTCTGGTTTATAATTGCCGGATGGTGCAGAATCCCTTTCAAAATAAGAATTACCGGAGGTATACCGCTTATTATAATTTATGCACTAATGACAGGACTCGGCGCTTCTGTTGTAAGAGCTGCTATTATGATTATCTTTGTTCTTGCAGGCAAATTAATCGACAGAGATACTCACAGTATTGCTCTGTTGTCTTTTGTGGCTTTTCTGATGCTTTTGTATAACCCGTCTTACCTTAACAATGTCAGTTTTCAGCTATCATTTATTGTTACTTTCGGTATACTAATCTGTTCACCGTTAATAATAAAATTCGGAAATGATGAAGAACATCTGTCATATAAAGATAAATTCCTGAATTTTATTGCCGGAAGTGTCGCAATACCGTTTATTGCACAAATCTGGGTCATACCTATCCAAATCTTTTATTTCAATACAATAAGCCTTTACTCTTTATTTGCAAATATAATAGCGGTACCATTCCTTGCCGTTGTGAGTTTCGGCGGTTTTGTAAGCTCTATTCTTGCTTCAGTCCCGATTCTGGGGAATTTTATATGCAAACTTTTTGACTTTATCTTAAATCCGTTTCTTACAATTATCATCAAAGTGTCTGACTTCTTTTCATCTCTGCCGCATTCATTGCTGATAACTTCACACCCGTCAATTTATCAAATATTGATTTATTATATTATTCTGCTTTTTACTGTTTATTTAATCAGAAACAGGATGTTTACAAGAAAAGCACTGACAATACTTTGCGTAATTATTCTGATTTTTGGATTATCATTTTTCAAATTACCGGATAAAAACCTGGAAGTAATTTTCTTTGACGTACAAAACGCCGATTGTGTATTATTAAAAACTCCGGCAAACAAATACTTTATGATAGATACCGGCAAATCCGGCTACAAAGGCAGCAAGTCACAGGCAGAGTTTATTGTGACAAAGTACCTTAAAGACCACGGAATAAAAAAGCTGAACACTATAATTGTAACTCACTTTGACAATGACCACGCAGGCGGCGCAGTTGACCTTATCAAATACGGAAATCCTGACAGAATTTATTTAAACTCCGACAGGCAAAAGACCTGGACAGCAAAAAAGATTTTTAAAACTCTGAAAAACCATACCGGCACTCAAATTTGTTACGCAAAGAACAATGAATTAATATACGAGGAGCCTGAACTTAAAATAACAAACTACTTTGCAGGATTTAATCCTGATGAAGAAGCAAACGAAAATTCAATCATTACGCTTGTTGAATACTACGGTACTAAACTGTTATTTACCGGAGACGCAGGAATAAGCGCATTCAATCATATAAGGGAGATACCGGATATTGATATTTTAAAAGTTCCTCACCACGGCGCTGAGGGAGTACTTAATAAAAATATTATGGACAAATTAACTCCGTCTTTTGCAGTCATTTCCGTCGGCAAAAATCTATACGGACATCCCGCGGTCTCAACTATAAACCTGCTAAAAGATATCCCGTATGCACGAACTGACTTGAATAATTCAATAAAGATAACCGTAACCCCGACAGGATACAAAGTCTACAACTGGGATATGAAATACAAAAAATATACACCATACCGGAGCCGCAAGGGGTAAAGGGGTAAAGGGGTAGGATTGCTCACCCGGCTCTTGTTTCAGGGGCTAATGCAAGCCTTGCCAGAGATGCTGAAACAAGTTCAGCATGACAAAAAAAATATCACAATAAAACACCTCATGTCACCCTGAAC
>CASELB010000082.1 GCA_949288685.1 uncultured bacterium | reverse complement strand
CCAATCTTTTACATCCTGTATTTAAAGAATATGTTTAATCTCAAAGTATAACTTTAGTTGGATTTTTCTATCCGCGTTTTAAAACAAGAAGAGCGTCGTTAGGAATATAAGTTTCTTTTATACCGTTATCGGATATTGCAAAAAAGAGTTCCAGTAAATCCCCGCTGTTTATTCCTAAATCAGAAAAAGGAATCCTGATATCAATTACATCTTCATAACAAATTTCTATATTATTAACCCCCGCAAGCCGCCAGCTATTCTCTTCCTTAACGTTTAAAAAACGAACAGGGAACAGTTCATCATTAATAACAATTAAAAGCAGTTCATTATTAAATTTTTCTTTTGTAATTAAAGAATTCTCATCATTTTTATCAATAAGCCTTATCTGTGCACGCGGAGTAATTACAGAGGCATTTCTCGTGTATATATGAAACTGATTAATCCTTTTTGAAGAAGTTTCGGGAGTTTTATTTGTATAAATTCTCAAATAAATATTTTCCGTATCATTACAAAATGAAATCCGGTCAAATAACTTATTTTCCTTATAAACAGGACCGTCAGGAATAACAATGCTGCCCGCCTGCGCCCAGTTTTCGTCAGAAGACAGTTTGCCGTCAACAGTCTGGCTCAAAAGCGCCTCAGGATAACGCATTGTAATATCATTTGCAGTAATAAACGGTGTTTCAAGGTATTCCGGAACAGGCATATTAAGTATTTTGTATATATTTTTCAGCCGTTCTCTGAAAATATAATCAAAAATATAATCCTGCCCTGAATTATTAGGTTCACCATACCACCAGAACCAGTCGCTGCCCTGGCAGATATAAAGTTCATTCATTGCATCGTTTAAAAGCGCTTTTGAAATATCTCTGTGTTCTTTTTTGTACGCGAAAATATCATCACGTACCTGTTTTACACTAGCCCATGCCAGATTTTTTTCTCTGTCGCCTATCCAGTACTGAAAACTGTTATTAATCCATGAACCGGCATAAATCTTCTTAAGTTCTTTTTTGTGCTTATCCTGTTTTATGTAATCACTTATAAGCACCGTTTCAAGACTCGGGTCGTTTACTATATCTGTATAAATTGACTCAAGAAACTCATTGCCGTCATTATCATAGCGCTCCCAGCAGTTTTCGCCGTCGAGAGCAATCGTAAGCATGTGTGTGCTGTCAGGAGAAACCAGAAGTTTGGATTGAATAGATTTTATTTTGTCATACAAATCATGTGCCGCTATTTTACTGTCTACATTTGCGTATTCAAAATTGATAAGGTTTGCAAGTGAACGATCTCTAAAAATAATATCAATAGGGTTGGATTTATCCTTAAACTCATAAACCTTTAATAAGTGATACGGATCCTCAAGATTACTTTTAAAATCTCTGATAAACGGGAAATTTATAGATTCTGAAAGAATAGCCTCATCAGAGATAGTCCATTCAATCCCCTCTCTTGCAAGTGTATTCAGAGTTTTTCCGCTCAAGCACAATTCAGGCGGCCAAAAACCTTTCGGGCGTACTCCAAAAACTTCTTCTATTCTGTCTAACCCCGAACGGATTTGATTTTTTGCATCAAGCGACATATTTAACCGGGGCGGCAGACCTTCTGTTGTGGCAGCATTTTTAAGAACAGCTTTTACATCCTGAATAATCGGCAATATAGGATGATAATACGGACTTGTCGTAATCTCTATTCTGCCTTCATTAAGGAATTTTTTATAGGCAGGAATAATATCCCCCATAATTTTTAAATGAAACTGTATAATATTTTGCCGGTCCTCATACGAGAAGTTATCATGTTTTTCAAATAAATAGCTATATTCGGGATATCTGTCTTTATGTGAGCGGTCAATCCACGCAAGATTAAAAAGCGCCATAAGGTCTGAATAATCCTGATTGGAAAACTCTCTAAGGTTTGGCTCCTGCGTCTTAAACCGCCGTTTATAAAGCTGCGTATACCGTTCGCTTTTTAAAATCATTGTGTCATAATTTGCGGTAAAAAAGTTGTTAAGTATGAAGGCTTTTTCATCATCAGTAAGCTCTTCTACGTCAGAAAGCGTCAAATCCTGCTGCACATCGGTATAACCGTCATCTACATAACTAAGAATTGAATCAATTAGCGATGGTACGATATTAAAATTCAATTTAAGCGAAGGAAATTTCTCAAGGAAAAGAAGCATATCAAGGTAATCTTTAACCGCATGCAAACGCACGTACGGCATAAGAAACGTGTCTTCCAACTGATACACCGGCTGGTGAAGATGCCAGTAAAACGCAATAGATAATTTGTTTAAGTCCTTCATCATCGTATTGCTATTATACTACAGATGTCAGATTAAGTCATGCGGTTCATATAAAGTAAATACCGCTTAAACTTTGTTGTTCCTCTGCTATATTTTTGGATTTCCGCCACATCTTCTCCGGTAAAACAACTTATCCTGCAATTGAATATAGAATTAATTTTTTATGAATTATCATCATACAATTTCCTGTTATTATCATAGTAAGTGCTGCCTGCCTGATTAATTACCACAGCAAATACTGTTATATATCAGACACCGCATCATTTAAAATATTAGCAAATCCTTTATGTCCCAGACGTTCTATTTTGCTTAACATCCCTTGGTAATCACCCGTTTGGGCAATATTATCCTGTACAT
Organism: uncultured bacterium; assembly: GCA_949288685.1. GTDB lineage: Bacteria > Cyanobacteriota > Vampirovibrionia > Gastranaerophilales > Gastranaerophilaceae > CALUTH01. The sequence goes on along the minus strand of CASELB010000082.1, from coordinate 2,846 downwards.
ATTTAGCAAGTTTCGCTACATTTGCCTCCGGCACAAAACCATTGACTTTAAGGGTTACATTAGACCCCGCCCTTCCGGGAAGTCCTATAACCAAAATCGTTTCAGTTCTATCGGCATTATATTTAACAGCATAAGGTCTGCTGCTGCCTGACGGCAGTCCTTCTGTTAACCATCTGCGTACATCGGGAACAGAACTTGAATTTCCCGCCAGATTTTTATATCCGTTTGTGTAATCAATACATGAAGCAATGCTTATATCAGCGGACGAAAACCTGACTGCACCTGTTTGTACAGGAGTTGAGCCAGTTCTTATTGCTCTGCTTTTGCTATTCAAAACGGATTGTAATCTGTCTTTTTCTTCGCTTTCCGGCATTCTGTTTAGTTTTGCCTGTATCCGGTCTAATTCTAATTGCGTTTTAGCACCTGCAATTTCATCACTTATGGAAGAAAAATCAGAAGAAACGCGGCTATTATCAACCGGTTGTTGTACATGCGATTCCTGAACCGGTGTTTCAACCGGCACTGCCTGCGTATCAACAGCTGTTTTATAATATTCATCAGTAAAATACTTTTTAAAAGCGTCCGGCTGCAAACGTTGTGCAGCATGATCCAACATTCCGTGCGGCATTGTTTTCATACCAGCTCTTGTCAATAGAGTATTTATTTCGTTCATAAATAATGAATTATTAATTTGACCGTATGGTCTTGCATTTGCCGCGTATTGATAATGTTCGGCAAGTTTATATAATATCTCTCTTTCAGACGCACCGCGTTCAATTAAAGCAAGTGCTTCTTGCGCCGTTCTGTGCATTTCCTTGTAATAATATTTTTCTAAAGCAGCCGCATCGGGATAATAGTGAACATACTCGCCGTTAAAGTACACATCCATCGGTTGATACTCTTCAGGTATACCTTTCAGTTTAACTTTCTGAGTTTCATTTTCCACACGGTACGGGTCGCCGTACTTACGTGCAATCGCTTCAATCTCTTTCGCTTCTTTTAAGCGCGAATTTCTTAACGGACCGCTTTCACGGATTTTCCCGGGGTGAACATTAAGACTTCCGCCGCCTGCTTTAGAATACCATTCATGGCGCCCGTCCTTGCCGGCATAAGCAATTTCGTGCGCACGATTCATTGTTTCTATATAGCTGTCTAAATCTTTCGTATAATCACCTGATTCAATTGCATCATTAAAGTGGGCGCGTGTTTCTCTTGATGTCCTTACATAATCTTTGTTAACAGGATTACCGTTGTTGCCCGCCGTTCTAACCAGTTCATCCTCGTTAATTACGGGCAATTCTTCTCTCAGTGCGGAACCGTTTGATGAAATATCACGAACGATTACCCTATCCCCGACCATTTGAATTTCCAGATGTTTTCTGGAAACTCTGTTATAAGCGTCCGGTATCTGAATATCGCCGCTGCGCCCTACTGTGTGTACCCTGCCGTCACATAAAATTTGTCTAATCCCCGGGTCTGACAAATCAAGTACAAATTGTCCGCCTAAGACAATTTTGGCATCAGCAGCAACCGCCGCTTTTTTACCAAAAGGAAGTGCTGTTTCTTCTACGCTTGTAGGGGATTTATAAACTCCTGCCCTGCGCGGAGATGATGACTGTATATCTCCGTGGTTTGCCAGTTTTTGTTTAATCATTGTTTGTAAATTATTAATAATATTTTGGATTTTTGCTTTTACCTCACCGGTTACATTTGCAGCAATCGTTTTTAAATCTGTAATTAAGGTTTCACATTTATTTATCAGCGCTTTTCCGCGTTCACCAATTGATTTGGAATCAGCTGATATAATATCAGACATTTCCGACATAACTTTTTTAATTCTTCTTTTACAGCTCTTCCAGAGCTTGCGATATTCTCTTGGTATAGATTTTCTGGAAACAGAATCTACGTCATTTTTTATATTCTCCGGTTTAACCTCTTCTTCCGGCTTAACTGTTGATTGTACGTCATTCTTAACTGCAGCAGAATTTTCGGGAGTATCCACGGAATTTTGAGAGGTAGTTTCAACCGGAGCTTCATTTTTAATTTCTCCCGGTTCAGAATTATTTTTCAAAGTTTCAAGTTCTGCAGCTTTTAGATTTCTCTTTTCTTTTAATGCTGCAAGTTGTTTTTCTAATGCAGCTGTGCTCTTGCCGAAACGTTTGGCACCGGCAATTTGTTGTTCCAGACGTTTTATATTACCGTCAATACCTTTTAGTTCATCGTTTAGTTTCTCTATTTCACTCTTTATCTGCGCTGCGGATTTTTGCTGTTTAATTTCTGAATTATTACCGATTGCATGTGCTTCCGCATAATCTTTACGTACCTGATTTTGATGTTCATTAAGTGCTTTTCTTTCTTCTTTGTCGGGTTCAATATAACCATGTTCCTTGTGGTAAGAATCAAGTTCTTCCGGTGTAGGAACCTCATCTGCAGCATCTTCTGCCATTTTTCTTTCATTTGCGTCCAAGTGCTGTTGATTACTTTTTCTTGCAACTTCTGCATCAGCAACCATATCACGGTGGTTGTTAACATCCCCTCTTACCCCGCGTGAAACTCGCGGTTGATGACCTGATTCATTCACAGCATCACTACCGCCTGTTTTAACATGGGAAATTCTTGCCATTACAAGACCGGTTACAAAGTCTATAAACGCATCGGCTGAACCGTAATCGTCACCTGAAATCTTTGTTACGCCGTAAGTACCTGCGGCATTAATAATTTCTTCCGCAATCTCATTTGCAAGTGCTTTGTCTATGCCAAAGGCTTTCATCAATTTTGGCGCAAGTATACTGGACGATGCACCGACACCGGCAAATGACATATTCATAAGTGTTTTTCTAACTACT
>CASELB010000081.1 GCA_949288685.1 uncultured bacterium | reverse complement strand
GCAGTAACAGTATTAGAAGTAGATGTAATATCTGTACCGTTAATATTAACAATAGCATTTTTACCTAACTCTTGCGCTGCAGTTAATAATTTAGTAGACGTAATATTATTACTGCTATCGCGTTCGGTTAAGGTTAACCCCATAACATCGGTAAAATTACTTGTTCCCGCTTGAACATTTATATAAGATGAACCTTCAACCGCTGAACGAAGTACAAGTTTACCATTTGCTGCATCCCAAGACGCAAATACGTTAGAATCCGGATTATTATTAATTTGAGAAATAATATTATCCAGAGTTGTATTTGAATCTATAGTAAATGTTGCATTACCGATAGTGAATGTACCTTCGGTAATTTGTGAAGTAAAGCCCGCATTTGCATCTGTTAATACAGTTGAGCCTGTAACTTTATAGACAGACGATGCCGACTGATATACACCGTCTTCGTTAATTTCTAAACCAAGTAAAGAAACGAAATTAGAAGTATCAGTGTTAGCACCTATCCTTAATTCTGCGCCGGAATCAGCAGCAGCAATAGATAAAATTCCTGTATCAGGGTCAATAGTCAATTCCGCGCCTGCAGAGCTTAACCTTGATTGCAAATTAGCCACTGTATCATTTTCATCAATATTAATTTCCGTTCTTACGCCATCAACATAAACAGTAAATGAGCCGGCTTGAATACCTAAATCAGATAATCGGGTATTTCCGTCTGCAACTTCACTGGCAGCTTCAATTGATTGTGCTGATGTCATAGTTGCAAGTTGCTTTACTGTAATATCATAAGTATCACGAATAGCATCAGTAGTAACAGTTGCCGTAAATACACTCTCATCACTTGAAGTTGCAACATTTGCAGCAAAAATATCAGATGATGAACTATATATAGAATCTGTCAGCGCCTGTAACGCTGTTTGAAAGTTAGTAAACGAAGACTTCAAATTAGAAAGCGTCGTTTTGCTTTCATTTAATGCAGACAACTGATTTTGTAAAGAAGTAACACCCAACTGTTTTACAGATACGAGCGCACTAACCCAAGAGTCTGTATCTAAACCTGAAGCTAAACCGCTGAATGATATTGTCATCTTATAGTTCCTTCCTAATTACATTTCATCCATGTATAAATATTATATTCCACATTTTCATCCTTTTCAACCATACAAACACACTAATTATTAAGAAATGTAAAGGCGAATTTTAATAATATAAATGAACTTTTTATTTATAACATCGTTATGTGAGTGTACAAAAAGAAAGGATATTTTTATGAGTGAAGAACAAAAAGAATTTTATGAAATCAAAAAAAGCAGTGTTAAGCAATTCCTTATTATTGTGTGCGGCTCATTTATAGGCTGCCTTCTTGCTTTAATCTTAATGGGGCAGATTATGAAGCCCAAGTTCCCGCCGTGTCCGTACGGATGGGGGATGATGGCGCCTGCACCAATGGCGCAATTTCACCACAGAGGAATGCCTGAACATCATTTCAAAAAACATTTTCAGTGTGACAGACCGGCACCACATAGGATAAAAATGGATGATAAACGATTTAATCCGCCTGAAAAGGTGCAAAGACAACTTCCGCCACCGGCTCCTGACAGAAAATAAGGATAAAAAAGAGACGCTTTAAAAAGCGTCTCTTTTAATTATACAGCTTCAGGCGAACTTTCATTATCAGACGACTCTGTCTGCTCATTCTCAACTGCCGCTTGCTCCTCATTATTATCCGCTGCGGATTCTTGATTTTCTTCTCCTGATACAGATTCACCCTCTTCCGCCGTTTGAGTAATCTCTTCTCCATTTTCAGAAGTTACTTCACTTTCTTCCGATGTCTCATCCGGCTCATCTTCATCATCTGCAAGTTTAATACCTTTAAGCAATGCGTCTTTCTTAATAGCCTCTTCTATTTCTTTTTCGTCTTTAGCACGGATTACAGGTATAGAAAGCATTAGTGCAACCTGATCGCCTTCCTGTTCAAAATTAAGTTCAAGAAGTTCTTTATCCAGCTCTACATACTTAGACAACAAATCAATTAATTCACCGCGCATTTGTTCTAAAATTTTGGGTGTAAGATTTGTCCTGTCTTGCATTAAGACTAATTTCAAACGGCTTCTTGCAACATCTTTAACATTGCTTTCCACATTTTCCTGAGGCTTAAAGAAGCTGAAAACCTTATTATAAAAATCAGTAAAAAAACTCATCTCCCTTAACCTCACCTATATTTTAGCCTTTATTTCTTTAATAGTTTTTTCAAAGAAGTTTTTAATCTTACCTATTATATTTTTATCTTCTTCAAGGTTTAAGAATTCAACTTCTTCTCCCATAATACGTCTTGCAACATTCCGGTACGCTTGTCCGGCTAACGATTTTTCGTCATTTACAATCGGGTCACCTTTGTTCGTAGATGAAATAATCCCCGTATCTTCAGGAATAATACCTATCAAGTCGCAGGCAAGAAGTTCCACAACATCTTCAACGCTCATCATATCGTTTGTTGCAATCAAATTCGGTCTAACCCTGTTTAATAACAGTTTATAGCTTTCAATTTCTTCTCTCGCAGCCAGCAGACCAATAATTCTATCAGCATCTCTTATTGCTGACATTTCAGGTGTCGTAACAACTATCGCTTCCGACGCTCCGGCAACGGCATTCTGAAATCCTTGCTCAATACCTGCCGGACAATCAACGAGAATAAAATCGTTGTCTTTTTTTAGTTTTTCACATATATCTTTAAGCTGCTCCTGCGATACTGCTGACTTATCACGTGTTTGAGCGGCAGCAAGCAGAGAAAGATTCGGGTTTTTCTTATCCTTTACAAGAGCCTGTTTCAATTTGCAGCGTTCTTCAACAACATCCACAATTGTATAAACAATCCTGTTTTCCAACCCCAGAAGTAAATCAAGGTTTCTTAAACCGATATCCGTATCGATAAGAACAACTTTATTACCGGCTTTAGCCAGTGCAGTTCCGATATTGGCGCTGGTAGTTGTTTTTCCTACTCCGCCCTTTCCCGACGTAATAACTATTACACGACCGCTCATTCGTCTCTCCTTAGTTTTTTATAAATTACAATACTGTTATTTTCCAATACAGCCACTTCTGGCGTAAATTCGTTTGATTTCTGAACATAAGGCACATTGTATGTATCATTTCTTCTTGCATACAAACCTGCTATTCTTAACTGAATTGCATTCAGTTTAAGAGCACGAACCTTAGCATTAACATTACCGTGCGCCCCAGCATGTGCTATACCGCCTAAAATTCCCCAGACAGTAATATCACCTTTCGCTATTAATTCACTACCCGGGTGAACATCACCAACTATGAAAATATTTCCTTCATAGCTTATAGTCTGACCGGACCGCAAAGTTCTGTTAAGATATAGCGTCGGCAGAGTTTCAGGATTTTCTTCATGATTTTTCTGATCATCCGGTAAAATCCCTGTTGTATCCATCATTACATATTTACTATCACCATTTAATACCAGCCCACCGGCTTCTGCAACCTCGCTAAAATCAGCTATCGGCGTTAATGGTATATCACCCTGAGTTTCTTCATTGTTTTCATCAACAGTGGTAACTATTCCTAAAACTGTATCAATTTCTTCAGGCGTAGTTGTTTGCTCGGTATCAACATCTATTTCATTCTTAAGCTCTGAAACAAGAATTGAAAGATTTTCAGCCGCAGCCTTAGTTTGTTCCGAGGCTGTATCAATCAAGCCTATTTCTCCCTGCATTGAATCAATTAGAGCTTTTATACTCAATAATTGTGATTGATTTAAATCAGTATCACCAAGTTTTAAACATATTTTTTTATTTCTTGCCTCGGGCAAATCCAAAATTGAACTCAATTCATAAATCAATTGAGATGTATTTTTAGCGTTGCTCAGGTCTACTATAAATCCGTTTTCAATAGAACCGTTATCCATTTCTATACCCGCGTTTAACTAGTATCACTTAATTAGCGTAACCTAAAAAAATTTTCTATTCAATGAAGTGTGTATAAATGTAAATTTATACATTCATCGCCGCATTTATCGCTGATATCATAGACTCTTCGGATGCAACACCTTTACCTGCTATATCATACGCTGTTCCGTGAGCCGGTGATGTTCTTACAATATCCAAGCCTATTGTCATATTTACAGCTATATCTCTGCCCGCAGCCTTCACCGGTATTAATCCTTGATCGTGATACATCGCAACATAACAATCATAAGGTTGTTTAATATTTTGAATTGAATGTCGCAAAGCATTTGCCATTAAAATGTCTGCACTTACCGCATCATCAATATTAATACCTTCCGCCCTGAGAGATGCAGCAGCAGGATTTAAAACATCAGTTTCTTCCCTTCCCAATATACCATTTTCCCCTGCATGCGGATTTAGTGCGCACAAAGCAATATGCGGCGTTTTTATATTTGTATGCTCTGTAAAAAAATTATTAAGGGTTCTGACTTTTGAACAAACTAAATCATAAGTAATATTTATATCCCTCAATGCTATATGCCTTGTAAGCAGCAAAACTCTAAAATCATTACAAAGAAAAAGCATTTCTGCATGACTGTTACCTTTCTTTAGGAAATATTCAAGCACCTCTGTCTGTCCGTTAAAAATATGACCGGCTAAATGCATTGCCTTTTTGGACACCGGCGCGGTTACTATCTTAGCAGGCTTTATACTACATACCGTTTCAAGTTGTCTGAAAGAAAAATCACCGCCTTCTGCCGTATCACAACCGGCATTCACATTACCTGAATACGGTAAATCAATTATTTCCACCCCATCCGGCAGCTTACCGTTCAAATTAAGCACTTTTTTATTACTTACTATGACAAACTTGTCTTTTAAAGAATTTAATTTATTTAACGCTTTAATAACTATTTCGGCACCAATTCCGTTAGGATCACCGGTAGTTATCGCTATTTTGTCCGAATAATTATTCATGAGTCTTCAAATAATTTAAAATATCAACAAGAGTATTGGCATTCCCTAAATTGCCGGACTTAGTTACAATCCACTTTTTTTGACTGTTTCTTGTAAGTGCAATAGCCGGTGCTGCCTCATCAATAATATCAAGTTCCATTGAATTTATATTTTTGCAGCATTTATAAGATGTTTCACCGCCAAGTGTAATCAGTATCACATCACGCATATGTGAAATTTCCTGTGCAATATATCCCAGAAAGTCCGTTATTCTTTGATAAAATATTGTTTTGTCTGTTTCATCATCAGTTATCAGCCCGCTTACTTCATCATAATCATCCATAATATTTGATGTATGGACAACTATAATATTATCTTTACCGAGGCTATCCAACACTTTTTCCACAATAACTGATTGTCTGTTATTAAGTATATCGTCAGCCTTTAAGGAAATTACATATACATTTTGAAAATCATCTGAATGTTCAAGGCGCTCTATCTGTTTTATACTAACAGGATTTGCGCTTCCTGAAAGAACCAGCTTAGGAAGTGCCGGGATTTTTAACTTTTCTTCATGATTTTTTATAGACCCCAGCCAAACATTTGCAAGAACCTTTGCAAGTGCTGCAGTTCCTGTAGGTAAAATTTTATATTCCAATTTATTAATAGCAAGGACTATTTGCTCTATGTTCGTCGTAGAAACAGCGTCAACAACTATCAGTTTTTTACCTTCTTCAATTAATTCATTTAACTTATTCAATATAGGACCGGCGCCATTCATCACAGTTTTTAGTTCTATAATACCTATAATTCCCGAATGCTCCTCACCTACCTGCTCTTTAAACATAGTAGGAATATGAGATTCTAAAATCGGGCAGACCGGATCCATAGCCATTTCACTCATTGAAATAGGCTGCCCTTTCAATAAATGGTAACCGCCTACAGTAATTCTGCCTTCTGCAGGGAAAGCAGGTATTACAACAGCCGCATCGTATTCCAACTCCTTTAACACAGTAAGCGTTTCTATAGCAATGTGACCTCTTAATGTAGAATCAATTTTTTTATAGTAATACTCAAAATTAAAATTATCTTTTAAAAAATTTGTAACTGATTTAACTCTGTTATACGCATCTTCAGGAGACAAATTTCTGCTCTCGGTGGAAATAGCCCACGCCTGCGTATTTTCGCGTGCGTAATCTTCCGGTTCCTGCTCCGCCAACAAAATTTTTGTTACGGCACCCTTTTGCTGCATTTGAAGAGCAGTGTCATTTGCGCCGGTCAAATCATCTGCAATTATACCGATTAAATCAGATATAAACATTATTCAGCATCCCTTCTGGAGCCTAATAATCTAATGTTGTTTGCAACTACCAGATATCTTTCCCGGGTATCACCGGATGCGTCATTCCACTTGCTGATACTGATTCTTCCGTCAACAGCTACCTGTCTGCCGCGCTTAATATATTCACCTGCAAATTCTGCCTGTTTATCCCAAACTTCTATATTATACCAGTCAGTTACTTCTTCTTTTGTTCGTGAATCCCAGCGGTTTACAGCCAGAGAAAAAGATGTCTTTACTTTTCCTGACTCAAAATATTTAATTTCAGCGTCTTGTCCCGCTCTGCCGATTATTGTTACTGTATTCATAGCACTCCTTTTTATATATCAATTTTTTCCATAAGTTCATCGGAAATATCAAAGTTGGCATATACATTTTGTACATCATCATGTTCTTCTAACTTGTTTAAAAGTTTTAAAACATTTGCGCCGATTTTTTCATCCGTAATCTCAATCATATTCTGTGGAATTCTGGTAAACTCTGCGTTAGAAGAAATAAAACCTTCTCTTTCCAATCCTTCCACAACACTTTGGAAATCCGCAACGGAAGTAAGAACCTTATAACAGTCCTCATCTTCTATTATATCTTCTGCATTAAGATTAATTGCTGCCTCAAAAAGGTTTTCATAATTAACATCCTTATCAAATGTAATACTGCCCCTTTTATCAAACATCCAGCCAACGCATCCGGTTTCACCTAAATTTCCGTTATATTTAGTAAAATAACTTCTTATATCACCGGCGGTTCTGTTCTTATTATCGGTCATAGCTTCGACAACAACAGCAACACCGCCTGCCGCATACCCTTCATATACAATTTCTTCGTAATTTTCGTTATTAGAAGAGCCTGCGCCCTTTTCTATCGCTCTTTTAATATTGTCATTAGGGAGTCCTGCCGCTTTTGCACGCTCTATAGCCGTCTTTAAACGAAAATTGCCTGCAGGATCACTTCCTCCCAGGCGTGATGCAACAATTAATTCTCTTGAATATTTTTGAAATTCTGCCGCCCGGGCAGAGTCAACTTTTGCCTTTTTTCTTTTGATAGTTGACCACTTGGAATGTCCACTCATTTTTACCTCTTTTCTCTATAAGATTATGATACCATGGAGATAAAATTCAACAACCGGAGAATAGTAACTTTTTAAGTTTTGTATCAAGATAAACCTGTTAAGGAGAAAATCCAATGTATGAACTTTTTGAACTTGAAAGATGTCCTTACTGCCAAAAAGTAATGAGTTTTATGGATTCAAGAGATATTAAATATAAAAAACACGATATCACAGACCATGCAGAAGAAGAAACTTTAATAAGACTTGGCGGAAAAAGACAGGTTCCGTTTTTATATAACAAAGACAGCGGACTTAAAATGTATGAGTCCGCCGACATAATTGAATATTTATCTAACCTTTAATAATCAGATTGATGATTGTAATCATCTTCATCTCTCAAAGATGAAAGATCATCTGAATAAACAGCATCAAAATCATCTGGAAGTAAGTCATTATCAGGCCATGTCGTTGCATCATCAAACCTGCAAGCATTTAAATTATAAGAACAGGAAAAATCAGAGTTAGTTAAATCCGATTCATTAAAAATTGCACCCGCCATATCTGCTTCAGTAAAATTACAATAATCCAGTTTACCGTAACTAAAGTCTGCTCCATTTAATAACGCTTCTGAAAAATTACACTCTACACAGTTAACTCTTGTGAAATCAGCAGATGTTAAATCACAATTTGTAAAATCAACTTCACTAAGATTTGAGTCACCAAAACTTGCAGAGTTAAGATTGGCATTTGTAAAATTAACACCGCACAGAGTCATATTGCTAAAATCCACTTCACTTAAGTCAATTCCGCTTTCGCCTGCTGCAGCAAGTTCAGCATTAAAAGAATCCGTATCTGTCTCCACTAATCTTAGTAATTCATCTTTTGTTAACATTTTTCAACTCCTAATTTATTAAATTCATTTGCATTGCAAGCAAAACAGCCTGTGTCCTGTTTGTTACTTTTAATTTTTTAAAAATACTATTAAGGTGTGTTTTTACTGTAACATCTCTCACAAAAAGTTTATCTGCTATATCCTGATTTGTTGCCCCTTTTGCAACAAGCGCCAGCACCTCTTTTTCTCTTGAAGTCAACGCTTCAATTTCAGTATTTGCATTTATTGAAACTTCTTTTTTAGAACTGTTTTCATCCTGCCATTTACAACGTCTTAAAATTGCTTCCATACGCGCCAGTAAGTTTGGAAGAATAAACGGCTTAACAATATAGTCGTCCGCACCGATTTTTAATCCCGACACAATTTTTTGGTCTTCATTAACCGCAGTTATCATTATAACCGGCAAATATTTATGATTTTTGTTACTTCTTATAGCTTTTAAAGTATCCCAGCCGTTCATCTGCGGCATCATTACATCAAGCAACACCAAATCGTAACTTTTATCCTCTTTACTTAATTCCTTTAACGCATCAATACCATTTGTTACGACCGTAACATCATAACCATACATGGGCAATGCATCTGCCAGGTATTTCGGATTATCATCTACAAGTAAAATTGAAGCTAAACCGTCCATAATTCCCTCTTAAACCAATTTTTCATTAAGCGCCTTTAACGCTGCCTGAAGTCTGTCCTCGACTTCCAGCTTTTGTAAAATACTTGCAACATGCGCTTTTGTTGTATTAACTGTCACGCATAATTCTTTTGCAACATCTATATTACTGTATCCTTCCGTAATTAACTTTAATATTTGTTTTTCACGGATTGTTAAATTATAATCCTTTTTCTGCTCAGAAACATCCTTCATTTGGGTGTTTGATGCGGCACGCAGAACTATATGAGCTATTGAAGGATCAAACCACGATGCACCATCAAGAACCGATGAGGCGACCTCTAAAAGCCGCTGCGGATTAATTTCCTTAGAGCAGTATGCATTTGCACCTGCCTTGAGTGACGCAATAACCTCCTGTTCATCATTATGAGAGGTTAAAATTATAATTTTTATATCGCGGTTTAAGTCATGTATTTTTTTGCTCGCAATTATCCCGTCCATCCCCGGGAGCCCTAAATCCATAATTACTAAATCTACAGGATTATTCAGTACAATTTCTAAGCCGTTTTCTGCCGAATTTGCCTCATAGATGGTTCCGGCTATTTCACTCCCCTCAAATGTAGCCTTCAAACCAAATCTTGTAAGTTCATGATCTTCTACTATAAGAATATTATTTTTCAAATCCTTTTTCCCTGTCCAATATATCCCTGTAATTCGGTTCTAATCTTTCACAATTGTTCAAATAACTTTCTGCCTGTTCTTCATGTCCTTGCAATAATTCTATTTGACTTAGATAATAATAATATCTAAAATCATTTTCGTCAATATAGTGTGCATTATACAGGTACTTCTTTGCAAGCTCAAAATTTTCCCTGTCAATATAAATTTCTCCCAGTTTATAATATGCGGGAGAGTAATTAACATTATAACTCAAACTTGTTTTTAACAAAGATTCACTGTCCGCATCCGTATCAATAGCAAGATAGTAATATCCCTCGTAAGTTTCCGGAACTTTTTTTACTAATTTATTCCATAATTTAACCGCATTTTTGTTTTTACCGGTAAACCGGTATATCAGGGCAATTAAGCGTTCGGAATTGTAGGTGCCTTTTTCATATCTTTTTGCTTTATTAAGAAGTTTCAATCCTTGCTTATAATTTTCATTTCTTAATTCAACGATTCCTAATGTATACAATGAGTTAAATGTTTCTCCGCCACTTTTTATACTTTTTAAAGCATTTTCTTTTGCCTGTTTATCCGAGCCGGACAAATATGACAGAGCAAGCAAGGCATAAATATCCCTGTTAACTTTCTTATTATTAGACAGAGCATTTAGCAATACTTTTTGCGCAAAGCCCGTTTTCCCGTCAAGAAAGTAGTAATATCCCAGATGGTAATCTTTTAATTTATCGTTTTTTTCTGTTTTATATAAGACGTATTGTTCAAGAGCCGATATTTTATTTTGAAGTTCTACAATTTTAAAGTTTTCTTTTTTTATCTCTTCCAGCAATTTAAGCGCAGGCTTTTTATTTTTCCTCTCAAGAAGTATTTTGGTTTTTAGAATTTTATAATTAACATTATTTGGATTTAGACTCATAGCAATTGAAATATAATTCTCCGCCTGGTCAATATCTTTTATCTCATAATACCCAAGAGCAAGAATATAAAAAACATAATCGTTATGTTCTCTTATTAACTCTGTATTATTAATAACATCAAGGACTGCTTCCTGAGCGTAGTTATTATACATTATATTAGAATACGCTTCGGCAAGAAACAGCAATTCACTAACACCTATCCGTTTTGCAGGATAATAAAAATGCCTTATATCTTCAATATAATTCTTTGAAATACTGTAATCATCTATTTTAGAAAAAATACTGTCCGTTAAATCAAACAAGCCATACTCTGCAAGTATAATCGCTATGTCCAGAAGAACAAAATCTTTACTTGATGAATCAGAAATCAAAGCAGAGAACTCATCATGCGCGGATTTAACGTTAGTCAATGCAAACTTATTTTTGGCAAGAGTGTATACATCTTTGCGGTTATAGTCTACACCATAACCTTCTATTACATTTGCAAAAACGACAGAAACCGCAGATATAAATACAAATGAAAATAATATTAATTTTTTACTAATCTTCATACGCGCCCGCTCCAACATAATACTTGTTGAATGCGGCAACCAGTTTTTTTAACTTCCCGCATGTAATCGCTTTGTACAAATCGGTGAAGTTATATTTTGATAGTGTTTCATTGTCTTTCATTTCAAGTGTTAAATGATTTTCCGTAAGGAATACATCAACGATTTTGTTAAGCGGAATATGTAAAAATTTATCTACAACAGCCGGATCAAAATGAGAACCGGCGCCATTTTGAATAATCTCTATAACTTTTTGAATAGACATTTTATCACGATAGTGACGTTTGGATGTTATTGCATCAAATACATCCGACACTGCCAAAATACGTCCGCCAAAAGGTATTTCGTCGCCTTTCAAGTGTCTGTAATACCCGCTGCCGTCATACTTTTCGTGGTGAGAGCAGGCTATGTCGGTTATTTGAACAAAATCGTCAGACATGTGCACTTTTTCAAGTATATGATGGGTTATTTCAACGTGTTCCTGAATATGCTTATACTCCTCAGGGGTTAATTTACCTTCCTTCTGCAAAACTGAGTCTTTAATCCCGATTTTACCGATGTCATGAAGGGCAGCCGCCTTTTCAAGAATAGAAATTTCATTTTCAGAAAGTTTAAACTCTTTTGCTATAAGCGTAGAGTACATCCTTACACGTGTTGAATGACCGGAAGTAATCTTATCGCGGGCATCAATTGAAGTTGAAAGAGCATCAATAAAGCTATCCAAGATAACTTTTTGCTCTTCTATCATTTTATTTTGTTTTTCAAAAAGCTGGGCATTCTCTAAAGAGATACCTGCACTTGAAGCAATTGCCATAAGCAAATCTTCATCTTCGCGCGTAAAATACCCGTCGTTTTTATTTAAGACCTGGAAAGCACCGATTATTTCATTATTGATATTTTTTATCGGCATACAGAGTATTGTTTTGGTCCTGTAGCCTGTCGACAAATCTACATCACGATTAAAGCGCGGATCGTCATACGCTTCCCTTATGTTAATTGTTTCACCATTTTTTATTGAATACCCTACAAGACCTTTTCCTGCTGGAAGTCTAAGCTCTTCACTGCCTAACCCCAGTGCCACAATTGAATAAATTTCATTTGTATCTTTATCATAAAGAAAAACTGTACACCTGTCAGATTTCATTGCAAATTTCGTTTCTTCTGCAATTGTCTGAATTAATTTCTTAATGTTTTTTTCGGCACCTACAGCCTGACCTATCTTAACAAGAGCAACCAGCGGATCTTTCTGGGCGGAAACGGTATAATTGCTTCCTCCCGGATAAGATGCAATAAGCTCAGTTATTTTATTGAAAAACGGAAGCTCTTTTTTAGTTTGTGCCAATTTTTTTGCCTTTGTATAATTTATTGTATAAAGCGAATTATTTTTTTCCGCATAATTAATAAATCCGGTTATAACTTCGTTTAGTATAATATCAACAGGTGCATTATTACTGTCTGCAAGAAATTTTGCGTCGTCAAGATAATGCAGCGAGAGACTGAAGTTTCCTTTCATATACTCAAGCAGTGCTAAGAGTGACAGACAAATTGAAGAATCATTCTTATATATCGAACGATGTTCTTTTATAAGCCATTCACTCTCGTCATACTTCTTATCAGAAATATCTTTAATCGAAGATACTATAAAATCTTGTACACTCATCTCGCACCCGTTCATATATTAAAAGTATATACTAAATCTAACAGGCTATCAAGTATTTGCAACTATTTTGTGATAGAATTGTAACACGAGGTTTGATATGAAAAAAATTACAATATTAATTCCTGTTTACAACGAGGTTAACACGCTATTACCTATTATTGAAAAGGTTGAAAACGCAGATTTCTGCGGATTGGAAAAAGAAATCATATTGATTGATGATTACTCTTTAGACGGTACACAAAAATTGTATGCTAAAATTCCATATACCGTTTTGTACCACAAATTTAATAAAGGCAAAGGCGCGGCATTAAAAACCGGGCTTGCACATGCTACCGGAGATATAATCATCATTCAAGACGCTGATTTAGAATACAATCCGGATGATTATAAAGCATTAATTGAAGTTCTGCTGGCTGATGATGCCGATGTCGTATACGGTTCAAGGTTTTTAAATCTTGAAAACTCTAATACAACTGTTACTTCTCATTATTACGGCAATAAATTCTTAACCTGGGTTACAAACCTCTTATTTAAAACAACTCTTACAGATATGGAGACATGCTATAAAGCCTTCAAAGCCGAGTTTATAAAAGATATTAACATTGAATCAGAGCGATTTGATTTTGAGCCGGAAATAACTGCAAAAATGTTAAAAAAAGGAGCACGTTTTAAAGAAGTTCCTATTTCATATAACGGCAGAAGCCATGATGAGGGCAAAAAAATCTCATACATAGACGGCATAGACGCACTATGGGCACTTATAAAATTCAGATATCTTAAATAACAAAAAAAGCCGGCTAAATTAGCCGGCTTTTTAACAGTTTATTCCATAAGGGTCGTCAACATAACAGGTTCTCCATCAGTACAGAGCACCGTATGTTCAAAATGCGCTGATGCAGCACCGTCTTTTGTACTTACAGTCCAGTTGTCAGGAGCAACAACAACATCATCACACCCGAGATTTAGCATAGGTTCTATTGCTATAACCATGCCTGTTTTTATTTTTGTATTATCACCCACACGATAATTGAATAAAAACGGATCTTCATGCATAACATGTCCTACACCATGCCCGCCGTAATGTCTTACAATGCCAAGATTTTCTCTGTTTGCAACATCCTCTATTGCTCCTGAAATATCATCAAGCACATTACCGTCTCGCATTTGTGCAATACCTGCCATTAGCGACTCCTCAGTCGTCCGCATAAGACGTTGTTTTTCCTCAGATATATTACCAACCGCATACGACCATGCACTATCGCCGACCATACCGCCATAAGTTGCCCCGACATCAATTGCAATAATATCACCTGCTTTCAGAATAACATCTTTGGACGGGATTCCATGAACGACCTGTTCATTTACTGATGTACAAATAGATGCCGGAAACCCGTTATATCCTTTAAAAGTAGGGATTGCACGGTTTTCTTTTATTACGCGGTAAGCAATATCGTCCAATTCCAGTGTTGAAATTCCCGGCTCTACTGCTTTTTTCATTGCTTGATGAACCAGTGCAACAATATGTCCTGCATGGCGCATTCTTTTTATTTCGTCTTTTGACTTACGGTTAATCATAACCCGACGACCTCTTTTAGCCTTTCCCAAACTTCTTCAATACCGCCTTGTGCATTTAATGTTTTTAACACACCTTTGTTTTTATAAAAATCAATTAACGGCGCCGTTTGTTCATAATATGTATCAAAACGTTTTTTTGCAGTCTCTTCCGTATCATCGGCTCTTTGTATTAAATCACTACCGCAATTGTCACATTTTCCTTCAACTTTTGGCGGATTAAATTTAACATTATAAATAGTTCCGCAAGAGGGACATGAACGACGGTTAACAATTCTTGAAAGCAACACATCCGGATCTACATCAAAATAAATTGCTCTGAAATCGGTTTCAATACCTTTATCCAAATCGGCGTTCAACTTTTCAAGGATTTCAGCCTGTTCTATACTTCTAGGGAAACCGTCAAGAATATATCCGCCTTTACAATCGTCCTGTGATAACCGCAGTTTGATAATTTCTGCCACTAATTCAACAGGAACCAGTTGTCCGTTTGAGATATAAGATTCAGCGCGTTTACCTTCCGGTGAACCTTTTTTCATTTCAGCTCTAAGCAAAGACCCCGTATCAACGTGCGGAATATTCATAAATTTTGCTAATCTGTCAGTTTGAGTACCTTTTCCGCATGCCGGCGGTCCAAGGAAAATAAGTTCTTTTTTCATCATTACACCTCTTCTTACTATGTATCTATATTGGTTGCATATACCGCATTTGCCTCAATAAAGTCGCGCCGCGGCTCTACTTTATCTCCCATCAGTATATCAAACAACTGGTCACACATCATTGCATCTTCAATACTTACTTTTAATAAGGTTCTGGTTTCAGGATCCATAGTAGTCTCCCATAACTGCTGCGGCATCATTTCACCAAGCCCTTTAAACCTTTGAATAGTTAACCCTTTCTGTCCTCTGTCGTCAACTATCTTTTGAAGCTGCTCAAATGATTTAATTTCATATTGTTCTGTATCTGTTTCCAAAATAAGTATTTTTTCTTCTTCTATTAAGAAATCTCTTATAAGCGGATAAGAATTACACAAACGTTTATATTCGTTACTTTTAATTATATTTGCTGTAATCAGCACAAAATCATCTTCTGTTGTATGCAGAACAATAGCGTATTTTGCAACTTCAGGACTATATTTAAGCTCGACACGATAATTTTTTGCCTCTGTAATACCGTAATTTTCCGCGTGATCTTTTAAGTAATGATCTAAGTATGCCAGTATTTCATTCATCTTAGCCTGATCTTCAAAGTCTTCAGCTTTTATATTAGAACGGATAAGACCTCTTAACACAACCGCCGGAATAATATTTAATATCGGATTATTATAAGAGTGATAGAAAGTTGACATATTATGGAGTAATGTCAACAGCTCTTCACCTGACTTAACTTTTGTTCTGGTCTTATCAGAAAGACTTAAAGACTTAATACCGCGTTCTTTAAGCATCTTATCAAGCGCATGTTCGTCATATAAGTATTCCGCTGTTTTACCCGTTGTAATTTTAAAAAGCGGAGGTTGTGCAATATAAACATACCCGTTATCAATTAACGGCTTTGCATACCTGAAAAAGAAAGTTAATAACAGAGTTCTTATATGCGCCCCGTCAACATCAGCATCTGTCATAATAATTATTTTATGGTAACGGAGTTTATCAATATTAATTTCATCTTCGTTTTTACTTATATTAATACCAAACGCCTGTACCATAGATTGAATTTCATTATTACCATAAATTTTATCAAGACGCGCACGTTCTACATTAAGAATTTTACCTCTCAAAGGCAATATTGCCTGAAACATTCTGTTTCTGCCCTGTTTAGCAGAGCCGCCTGCCGAATCCCCCTCAACCAGGAATATTTCGCATTTTTCAGGCTCACGGTTAGAACAATCAGCTAGTTTCCCCGGCAGAGTTGAAGTTTCAAGAGCTGACTTACGTCTTGTTAATTCTCTTGCCTTTCTTGCCGCCTCTCTCGCGCGCTGCGCCTGTAAAGTTTTTTCTATGATTGTTCTTGCCAGTTTCGGGTTAAATTCAAGCCATTCTTGCAGTTTTTCTCTTATTGTATCCTGAACTGCGCCCATTGCCTCCTGATTACCCAGCTTTTCCTTAGTTTGCCCTTCAAATTCAGGGTTTTCAATTTTTACACTGACAATTGCAGTTAATCCTTCTCTTACATCATCACCGGACAGGTTTTGCTCTGAGTCTTTTAATATATTATTTTTACGGGCATAATCATTCAATACACGGGTTATACCGTTTCTGAACCCTGTCAGGTGAGTACCGCCATGGTGCGTATTAATATTATTGGCAAACGAAAGTATACAATCATTGTAAGCATCTGTATACTGCATAGCGATTTCAACTTTCATTTTATCAACCATCTTGTCAATATAAATAGGTTCGTCAAATAAAACCGTTTTATTTTTATTCAAGAATGAAACATAACTGCCGATACCGCCCTCATAATGGAATACTTGTTCCCCGCCGGATAATTCATCGAGCATTATTATCTTTAAGCCTTTATTTAAGAATGCCATTTCTCTAAAACGTGTAGCAACAATATCTCTGTCAATTTCAGTCGTTTCCGTAAAAATTTCCGGATCAAGCCAGAATGTAGATTTTGTACCTGTTTTAGTGGTAGGACGTACTTTTTCTACCGGAGCAGTCGGTTCACCTCTTAAATATTCCTGACGCCATACATACCCGTTACGAGAAACTTCCACAACCATCTTTTCAGAAAGAGCGTTAACAACAGATGCACCAACACCGTGAAGTCCGCCGGATACTTTGTAACCGCCGTCACCAAACTTTCCGCCTGCGTGCAAAACCGTATGGACAATTTCCAATGCTGACTTACCGGTCTCCGGCTTAATATCGACAGGAATTCCGCGACCGTTATCTTCAACTGTTACGCTATTATCCTTATGAATAGTAACATGGATTTCCGTACAATACCCTGCAAGACTTTCATCAATAGAATTGTCTACAATCTCATAAATACAGTGGTGCAAACCTCTTTGAGAAGTTGAACCTATATACATGCCGGGTCTCATCCTGACCGCTTCCAACCCTTCTAAAACACGTATATTACTGGCATCATAACTGCTCTGTGTCATAAATATCCCCTCTTTTTCAAATCTGGCTATACCAGTAGTATAATACAAACAAAAAATCCTTACAAGAATATGGATAAGGAAACTTTTTTATATAATCCGCCGGACGAGAGTAATTACTTATGTTTCTACAGAAGAGAATGCTGAACACGTTTCTGCTTATTTAACAGTACAAAATACAAACTAATCCAGTTTATTTGCAGAAATTTCAAGCTCTTTTATATAATCAAGCACCATATTAGAAAAACTATCTTCGGATAATGTTTTCAAAACATCCGACTTGCTGCCTTTGGCAAGCGAAATACTTGCAGAATATTGAGTTTCGGGAATACCGGTTGACAATATCACACGCCTTGAGTTTCTTATATCAACAGGATCTGCAACTATTTTAAGATGATAATCTCTTGCATTTTTAGTAATAATCTCTTTTACCGGCGCGAAGTCAAGATTTTCCGGCACTTCACGTTCAGCACGTTCAAACAGTTTTTTTACCGCGGATTTAACCGTCTCAAGTGCGGATATAGTTTTTTTAGAATCCATATTTTTTATTCCTCTGGAATTTATACCGCCGTCAGCAGATTGTATTTTCTTTATGTCCATAGTCTAAAGCCTTTCAATAATTATACCAGTTTTCAAAATACATATCAAGTTTCATGCAGCTTTGAAAGCCCTGCTTCCGAAATATGCCATAATTGGCGTCCTCTCTCTGCAACGTTAGCGTAAGGCGTTTTGAATACCTTATCACCATTCTTTATTGCCTCATCAAACATTAAATTTATATCGGGCTTAACACAATTTTTTACACCCAGAGCCTGCAATCTGTAATAAGTATATACATCGCTTCTATACTTCTCATATAGTTTTTTACCTGCAATATCCAGATTATTTAAGACTTGTCTGCAGGCATCATACTTAGCACCGCGAACAGTAAGTTTGTTTTCCTGAATGTCATAGGGCACATGTTCAAGTTCAGCAAAGACATCAATTTCGCTATCCCTGAATTGTAACTCCATTAAATCATCCGAACCGTTAACTGTTAAATTCATTTGCCCTGCAGTATAGCCTGAATCACGTGTTGAGCCTTTCTTTATAAAGCTGTCACCGTCAAATGAAACAATCGGTATTCTCTTGCCGGTCACTGATTCCACAGCATCTGCGATTTTAAATAGTTGATTTTCAGAGAAATACGGCAGTTTTTCATCCCACGATGTAGAGTAATTACTTATTTTTGTTATATTAATTTTACGGTCTAAAACCAGCTTAACTAACTTATCAACAAAAGCATCACTCCTATTTTCTATTGCAATATCCCGGACTGCAAGTTTTTGTTTTTCAGTAAGCTGCCCCCAGATTTTCCCGTTAAATCCGTTTGTATAAAAATCATTAAGCGCACTCTCCAATGATATTGTACAGCCCTCAAATCTGTCTTTATGTGGTTTCGCAGCGTTTCTTAATATTGATTTAATATTAATATCACTTCTTTGTAATTCCCCCGGAATAACTCTAAAACCATAGGCATCTCTTACAAGTTTTGTCAGAGCCGCATCAGACAAATTTGATACATTTAAATCAAGTATTTCTTTTATTAATTTACTTTCAATAGAATTGACAGATTTTCCGCGCCCGTTTATTCTGCCAAAAACAGATTTTTCACTATCGGGAATTAACCACATTCCATGTCCTGTTTCTGTGGGAGTGCTGCTAATTCCAAACAGACCTGATATTAATTTGGTATTCAATTTTGAATTATCAAATGTTTTACTGCCAAGAGCTTCAGCAAAGTGATTAACTTTTGATTTGGTATCAACATCTGTCAGTATATCGAACGCCAATTTTATTTGCAGTTCTTTGCCTTTAAAACTGTCAAGTTTATTCAGATTTTTAAGAAGTATTTTCAGATTATCATCAAATATCTCCCTTTCTTTATAGGTGTAATCTTCCAATGACTTAATAAAAGATTCCATACTAAAATTCTTGACATTTTTCATTCCGGGTAAATCTTTAAGCCTATCTACTATTTGTGAAAGATTACTTTCAATAGAAGTATTTATTTCTTTTACCTTTACCCCGTAATCGTCCGGCATGTAAAGGATTTTTGTAGTAAGATTTTTAGATTCATCAAGGTTTTTCGGCCATGAGCTTTCCAATTCGAAAAAAGAATCAAGGTGGTAAGTGTTGTCCGGAAAATCGCCTATAAGATTAATATTTGAAGTAAACTCGGGGAACTCTTTATAATTAATTTTTTGATAAGTTCTGCCTGTTACAATCGGTACATCCTTACCTGCAACAGCTTTGGAATACCCTTTCATAAATTCAACGAATTCATCTCTGACTTGATTATTAAATGCTTTGTTACCTGTAATTTCAAATCCGTTCACCAGCAGTACAGGTTCATTTGTCATGTTATCAGTCATCCAGAGAACTTTTGCTTTGCCTATAGTTTCACCTGAATGGTTTTTAAGCTCTATAATATTATCAACCACATGTGATAAGGAATGAATTATCGCCTGTTTATTACACCCGTCTAACGATATACAGCACTGACAATAGTGCCCCTGAAAAAGGTCATGTTTTGTATCTCGTTTCCACAAATTTATACTAAGTTCTTCTTTTTCAGGTACGTCATAAAATGTTTTTAGCGATTTAAGCCTTGCTGCAAAATGGTCTTTTAAGTCCAGTAAATTTGCATTTTTCAAATGGATACCACACTCTTTTGCAAATTTTACCAGTTGCGTAGTAAATTCTAACAAATCGTTATTTGTAATTTTTTCACCTTTCTTAGGATACAAAGATTTACCGTCAAACCCTATATTACATTGTGATATATAATTTGTAATCAAACTTTTCAACTTTTCATTAGAATAAACTATATTTAAATCTTCATTTAAACTGCTTATAATTACATCGTTAGATTTTACAGGAACAATAAAATTAAATTTTCTAACTTCCGGATAGCTCATCCATTGTTCAAAGTCCAAACCTGCCGCAGCAAATTTTTCACGGGTTTTAAGATTTAATGCACCATTTGGAGTTTCGGGATTAAACAAAAACTCTTTGTAATGATTATCCAGAGACGCAACAAGAAGGTTTTTAAATAACTTATTATCTTGCGAAGATAAAACGCCTTCCTTTAAGACAGAACACACATACGGTAAGTATTTTGCATCCCACCCCCTGAAATCAGGCGGCACAACAGTATATTTATCATCAATATATGTTCCGATTAATCTATATACATCGCGCATGAAACTAGGTACATCAAGTTTATTATCGACGAAGTTTTTATTTAAAATTTGCACCACATTATCATCAAGACCGGAGAATGCAAGCAATTGCTTAACTTCATTATCCTTAAGCGGAGAGTGGAAAATTTTTCTCCACAAATCGAGAGACGTTTCCATTAATAATTGAATATTTTGATGATAGCTGACAAATTTAACTACAGATTCATTATGCAGCAATGCGCTCAAATTACTACTGCCAATTATATACTCATCACACATAAAATCCTTCAATATATCTGCCATATCCTCAGGTGAAAAGTTTGGTTGCGTTTTATCAAACTGTTGAGGGAAAGTTGACTTTATTTTATTTAAATAAAAATCCGTAAATTCTTTCGCCTGCTCAGTTTTTTTCATAAAATCAGAAGTAAGTATTCCTGATGATTTAGTTTCAATTTTCTTTAATGAATACCATAGATTGTTTATTATCCTGTCATTGCACAAACGATACGCCGCGTATTCAGTCACCGCTTCAGGCACATTACTTTCATTCATGATATCATTTACTACTTTCCCCAGATTTTCATCCGCGGATATCTTTTTCAACGCTATATCTAAATCACGGGCTGTAAGCACACCGTTTTTACTAATTATCATTGATTTCATAGATTCAGGCATTTTGGAAATAAAGTTATCCATAGTTTCTTTTTTTATCTTTCCCAGAAGTTTCCCGGCCTCCGCTTTGTTAGTACAGGTCTTTAAATACTTTTCAAATTCAGAAAAAGTTTCACACCCGAAAGTTTCGTCCTTTGCATAATACTTAGCAAAAGTTTCTTCGTACAGCTCGGCTGAAGTGCGGCGGTATGCATCTGTAGTTTTACCTTTTCGAGAAAAATAATCTATTATTGTATTTATTTTATTATTTTCGGGAGTTAAATAATCTTTAATTATATCGGCATCAAATAGGAGTTTCTTGTCTTTTATAAATAAGTTTAAAGCCATCTCAATATCAATATCGTCTTTCCCCGCAGAATTAGCAAACCTCGACATCAAAGAAGATACAATATCTCTGGAGAAAATATTATAAACATTAGCAGCATTAAATTTATCAATGGAAACTAATAAATCAAAATTTTTATCTGTAATCAGAAATGTTGCCAAACCATAACGATTAATATAGTTATCAATGTCAGATTTAAGAGTATTTAAATCAGTTATATTCTTTGATTTTGCAATTTTTATGACTTTTGAGGACACATCACTAAAATTATTATCAATCAGAAATTCAAGTTCGCCGGGTGAAACATCATCTAAATTTCTTATCACATTATACAAATATTGCGTATCCGAACAATGACTTTTTACGTAATTAAACAATTTTTCGTTCAATTCCGGTGTAAGTTTATTTTTACAGCCGAGATACTGTGCATAAAAATTTAATACAACTTGTTTAATACTATTCAGCTTAAAACTATCAGTTATAATTTTAGAAACTTTGCTATTAATGACTTCCAATACTTCATACAACAGTTTTAAATCTTTATTATCACTGACTTGTTGAATAATCGTATTAAGAGAATAGTTAAATCGGCACTTATATTTTACAAGAGCAGCAGCCAATTCTTCATTCTTATTGCATATTTCGGAGAAATTAATAAATTCCCAACAATTGACATCCGTCAAAGAATTATCTGCTTTAAGATTATCAATATACCTGTTAAAAATATCTACCTTATCTTTGTTATCCAGTTTATCTACTAATGTTTTAACCAACGAAATACTATCCGGATTAATACCGTCTATATTTTCATTAAAAAGGCGCATTAATAAGGTAACATTTTCATTGGTAAGTTTAGGGTAAATTGAACTATATTCCACAGCTAGATATAATGAACCTGTATTGTGTGTAAGTTCGTGAAATTCTTTAAACAAATTTCTGTCAACATTACGAGCAGAGTCATACGGCACATATCTTTCAGAGACCGTGTTTTCAGGAGGATTATGCAAAGGCTCTATATTATCCGTAATATTTTCCGTACTCAAGTTAGTATCAGCATCATTGTCAATTATAAATTTCTCTTCACGTACAACAGGGACTTCCGCTTTATTCTCAAGGTTCAAAGCAGCATCTGTTTCTGTTATGTCATTTTTTAGTTGAATATTATCTAAATTTGAATCAATATCTTTCTTTGCTATATTCTTCGCGACCTTATTCCCGACCTTACCAGCGGCTTTAAAGCCACCGCCAATGATCGGGGAGAGGATAGCGCCGCCGGCGAG
>CASELB010000080.1 GCA_949288685.1 uncultured bacterium | reverse complement strand
GGAAGACCGCCTGGGAAGATAGCCGTTGCCGAGACCTAATTTAGAATAAAAGAGTTAATTAGATGGATGTCTGGTTAACTCTTTTTTGTTCTTTGTTTTGTTCGTCTGTGCAATGAATTGTACACTTCTATTATCTATTAGACTATGAATTGTTTTTTATCTCCTATTGTTATACACCGAATTTCTTCATAATATCATTCAAAAATTCATTGTTAAAGATATAATCAAGCATTATATCAATTTGGGTCATGTCAGCTTCATGCATTTTAGTCATTTCAGCAGCTTGCTCTAATGTGTCATTGTTTTGATTCTGTTGTATTCTGCAAGCGCTCTTTCTGGCGAATCGAAATTAAATTGTATACGGTAGCCTAGCGGTGTAGCGCCCGTAATACTGTTTTAACCTGCCCAAGTTGTATCTACATATAAAACATCATTTTTTTTTAAGACCCAAATGTTTTGCTATTAGTAGGGGGATGTTGTTCATAATTACTTCCTTTCATATTTTCTTCTGCAATATATTTAAAACTTTCTGATACTTTAAATTGCTTTTTTATATAGGAATTATTAAATATTTGTTACAATAGCACGTTTTGGGATGAGTGTATCCATAAAATGGTAAATACGGTCAGAATGAGGCATAGCAAAATCAGTTAATTGTGGAAAATGTTGAAATTTTAGATATCAAAGGAGGAAAATCAATCATAAATGGTAAAATAAATTACATTCTACAAACGTTACTTGAAAAAAAGTTTCCTTGTAATAACTTTTGCTTTGTGCAATAATCAGCGTATGAGAGAATTTGAATTAACAAATGGAATTTTAACAGGATTTAAATCTAATCCTAACACACCAAGAATTGCGTTAACTTTTAATATTGCGATAAACAAAGAAGAAGAGCTCCCAGGTACATACTCTCTTATGTGCAGACTTCTTCAACAGGGTACAAAAAAATATAATTCGGAAGAGCTTGCAAATATTCTGGATGAGAATGCTATAGAGTTTTCCGCTGAAATGAAACAAGATTACCTTAGTTTTAGAGTCGTAACTTTAAACGAAGATTTTAGACTGGCGTTAGAAATTCTTGATGATATTGTTAAAAATTCTACTTTTAGCGAGTTTGATAAAGAGCTTATTAAGCTCAAAGGTGAATATTCTGCAGAACTTGATTCTAATAAAGCTAAAGTTTCTGATGAATTTATAAAGACAATTTTTAATGGTCACATGTACGGTAATACTTATACAAGAATTTTAGAAAATATTGATAAGATTACCCAAAGCGATGTAATAAACGCCTATAATTATATTTTAAAGCATGGAAGAAAAATTATTTCTGTAGTCGGTGATATTGAATATACCGAGTTGTATACTCTTCTTAACTCAACGCTGGCGGATATTCCAAACTGTGATGTCAAACCGGATGAAATCCCTTCCTGTACGCTATCCGAACAAAAAATTGTAGAAATAAATAAACCTGATGCTCAACAAGCACAAATATTTCAAGGGTGGTTGGCTCCAACTGTAAACAGTTCTCAATATCCTGCGATAGCTGTTATGAATACAATTTTAGGGGCAAGCGGGCTGTCCTCAAGACTTTTCTCTGAACTTCGTGATAAAAAAGGTTTAGCCTACACGGTTAGAAGTGCTTACCGTTCTTTTGCAAAAAATGCATTGTTTAATATTTATATCGGTACTGAACCTAAAAATGTTGAAGTATCTTTAAAGGGCTTTATGGATGAAATTAATAAAATTAAGACAATTCCTGTAAGCGAGGAAGAGCTTGAGGCTGCAAAAAACAATTTGTATGGCAGGCAGCAGTTTATTTCAGAAACAAACGCCCAGCAGGCAAATCTTTCCGCTCATTATGCAATACTCGGGTTTGGATTTGATTTTCAACAAAAACTTATAGAACGGATTAAATCTGTTACACCGCAAATGGTTATGGATATTGCTAATGAACTGTTAAATGATAAATACGTAATAGCAATTATCAGACCTTAGTTTATAGATATTTTCTGCCGGCAAGTTCATCAGGTAAAAACTGCTGCTTTATATCCGGAGCCGAATGAGTATAAATATATCCTTCTCCAAAACCGTATTTAGCAGCATCTTTGTAATGCGCATCTCTTAAATGCATTGGCGGCGGATAGTCTTTGCCGGATTCAATATCTTTAAGTGCTGCATCTATTGCAATAATAGTCTGATTTGATTTCGGGGCTTTGGCAACATAAATTACTGCCTGCGCAAGCGGAATTCTTGCTTCGGGGAAACCTAAAATTTCTGCAGCTTTATGAGCGTTAATCGCGATATTTAAAGCCATCGGAT
This sequence comes from uncultured bacterium, assembly GCA_949288685.1. GTDB lineage: Bacteria > Cyanobacteriota > Vampirovibrionia > Gastranaerophilales > Gastranaerophilaceae > CALUTH01. The sequence continues at coordinate 1,778 of CASELB010000080.1, read as the reverse complement.
CAGCGTTTCCGACATCTTCCGCCGCACAAACAATTAAACGTCTTGCAATAAATCTCGGGTCTTCCCCGGCTTCAATCATTTTTGCTAAATAATAAATTGCCGCATCGGCATCCGAACCTCTAAGACTTTTTTGAAAAGCGCTTGCACAATCATAATGTTCTTGCCTTGAATATCTGGTATTATGTTTCTGTGTTATACTTTCCAGAATTTCTACAGTTAAAATTCTGGTACCGTTAGAATAACCGCTTGCAAAATATGAATTTTCCACCATATTCAGCGCACATCTTGCATCCCCGCGGGAGTGCATAATAATAAACTTCTTAACATCCTCTTCATATTGCAAAGGTTGATACTGCTTTTCAAGATATGCAAACCCTCTGTCAATAATTTTTTCCATAGATTCATCATTTATCGGATTAAGTCTGATTACCTGTACTCTTGATAATAATGCTGGAACTACTTGAAAAGACGGATTTTCTGTGGTTGAACCAATCAGAAAAAAAGTTCCGTCTTCAGGATACGGCAGTAATACATCTTGTTGTGTCTTAGAGTATCTGTGAATTTCGTCAATAAAAAGAATTGTTTTTTGTCCGGCGCGCAACCCTTGTTTGGCACTTTCTACAGTTTCTTTTATATCCTTAATCCCTGATGAAACAGCGGACAATTCTATAAATTGAGCCTGCACCTTCTGCGCAATTAATCTTGCCAGTGTTGTTTTTCCGCAACCGGGAGTTCCCCAGAATATAAGAGAAAATAATCTTTGTGACTTTATAAGATTTAAAAGCGGAGAATTTGGAGCTACAACATTTGATTGTCCAAAAAATTCCTCCAAATTTTTCGGACGTAAAATTTCAGCAAGCGGTGTTTGTTTATTATCATTTTCTAATTGTGTAAACAAGTCCATAACTGAATTTTAACATATCAAAATTTTGCTGTCACCTTTACCTGTTAAGAATTTTTATTTACTGTTTGCTGCTAATTTTGTATTTTTTAAGAACTCTTTTACAACATTTACCGGAATTGCAAACCCTATACCGATATTTGAAATATTATTATCAGGATTATAGATAGATTGGTTAATTCCGATTACCTCGCCGTTTGTATTTAAAAGCGGTCCGCCCGATGAGCCGGGATTTATTGCCGCGTCTGTTTGAATTTTATTTTTTGTATAGTCTATTCGGGATATTATCCCCTGGGTAAGTGTTCCGTTGAATCCAAACGGGTTCCCTATAGCAAGAACTTTTTGACCTACCTTTATTTGTTCCGAATCTCCGAGTTTCACTGTTTGCATAGGTTTGTCGGTTTTTATTTTTAAAAGTGCTAAATCGTTATTACGCCCGACTTTTTTAATAACCTCCGCCTTATATGTTTTTCCATTATAAATAGTTACGGTTATGTCGTTTCCGTCTTCTATGACGTGAGAACTTGTCAGGATAACTCCGTCATTTGAAACAACACAACCGGTGCCGCAAGATAGTCCGTATTTAATCTGTGTATCAATTGATACTATTGCAGGATTAATTTTTTCATAAACATTTATATTAATCATTTCTTCTCTGTCATAAGAGAATGCCGGCAGGGTTAAAAATATAAGAGTAATGCAGGTAAGTATTTTTTTCTTCATATCAATCACCGCAAACATAATGCCACTATCAGGAGGTTAAAACCATACACAATTGTTTTTTATCACAGGTGTGTCTTGCAAGGATTAAAGTTCTAATATATAATAGAAAAGAATTCATAGTACATATTTACATTGAGATAGGAGAGTACATTAT
>CASELB010000079.1 GCA_949288685.1 uncultured bacterium | reverse complement strand
TAATCTTAGATATTTCCTGACTCTTTTTCTCCAGATAATCAGCAACATATTCATTAACTTTATTTTCCGGCAGCCCTGCAACAAGTGTAGAATAAGCCAGCAGGATAGTTGATAATGAAAGTAGAATATGCTCTCTTGATTTAGAATCCATATCGTAATTCTCGTCAAGTGCTAAATCATCTATATTGTTAACTTTATAATAATTATCATACTTTATAATTCTTTCAAAATTAAGTATAATTTTAGCCAATTTTTCCTGTGCAAAATTATTTTCATAATGCTCAGGGTTAAAATATGATGCCATTTTCTCATCAATTTCTTTATCATGAGGGTAAGAGTATTTATACTCCTCTACCATTTTTTGCATTTCGTGAGATAAATTTTTCTTAAACTCTTCATTATGCTTAGCATAATCGCATACAGCCATTTTTACAGCCTCTTCAAGAGTATGCGGTTTCTCAGGATCATTTGGGTCAACATGAATAAAACGCAAACGTCCGTCATAATTAAAATATTTTGCATTTGTCAGTAAGTTGTCTATTGCTTCATTGTCTTTTGGCTTTTCATTTTTTATTGCCCGATTATCGACAAATATTGATACAAGAGGAATATTATTGAATCTTTCCGCCTGTTTTGCATCCAGCGGGATAAAACTTCCCATCTGGTTTGAAACATACTGCTGAACATTCAACATTTTACAATCGTTTGCACCGTCGCCCGCTACAATTATTAAATCATTGGTTTTGTTATCAATAATTTCATTTACCAGTTTTTTAGTATCTTCAAACTTATCTATAAATGGAGGTTTTATCTCAAATTCTTTGCCTCCGTAAGAACCCTTTTTCAATTTTGTTATATCAAATTGACCGGGCAGCTGCTGCCAGAATTTTTGGGGGACTTTTAAAAGTGTTTCAATATTATTTTTATATTTTTTACTTACACCTATTCTTATACCAAGTTCGCCATCGTCAGAGAAGGCTATATAATCGTCATCTTTTTTCATTCCGATTCTTTCGAGAGCACTCTGCAACGATATTCCGCCGCCATATTCCTTGCTTGAGCGGGTTGTGGGTATACCCTCCAATATTTCATGCCTGCGTGTTTTTTCCATATATAAAATATGTGCCAGCTCACCGATATGCCAGTTATAATCATCTATCTTTTTTTGTAATTCTGCTCTTTCTGCTTCATTTTTTACACTTGATATATCCGGAAATTTAACTCTTGATTTTGCTTCTAAAATTTTTCTAATACCGCTTTCATCAGTATTTGCCATATTTATCTCATTCAATAAATTTTCCAGTTCTATACTATCGCGTGGGCGAAGTAAAGTTTGGATTTTTTGAGAGATAGGATGAGTACCGACTAAAAATTCAATTTCTCTCTCATAGCGTTTAGGGGTTAACAATTCTTTGAGCTTTGTTATAAGCCCCTCGTAATTCCAGCCTTTTGATTTGTAATACTCCCGTTTTTTCTCATTAACATTTTCTTTTACAAATGCATTTTTCTCCGGTGTGCGGTAAAATTCTTCATCTGTTTTTACATTTTTATAAAATTCATCCTGCCCGTTACAGGTAACGAGTTTGTCCGGCAGCGGAACCCATAAATCCTGTGCTTTTAAGCGATTAAGAAAATAGTTTGTCTCTGCAATATTTCTGCCTGTTGTTATTACAAAATCAAACTTGCTTTCGTCTCCCTGTCCGCGCAATTTGCCAAACAACTCCCAGATTTTATCAAAATAAGATTTGAATGCACCTTTATTAACCGGCGGATTATAATTACAGACGCTGTCATGACTAAACTCCGCAGGAATATATGTTCCGTCAAAATCACTGTACAGACTTGTTTTACCTGCCGTAAAACTCTTATTATGTATATGTTGATTGTATCCGGACTGACCGATTTTTTGTATCCTCATTAATAACTCCTTAAATTAATATACTTTCTTACACTTTTATAAAAAAACAGTGCCTGAATTTTCAGACACTGTTTCTGGAGACAACTATTTTAAAACCTTGGTTTGGTTTTGTACTTATAAAAATAATACGGTTCCACCCTTGTAAAATTGTACTCATATAACCCCGACATCTGTTAATAATAAATGTGATATCTTTCTAAATATACTACTATAAACAAATCTTATTTTAGGTATTTGAAGCATAGAATTTTACAAAAATTAACAATACTACTAAATTTTCTGATATAATAAAAAAGAATAAAGCAGCCGGATAATCGCGCTTTATATTAACTATAGAGTGAGGAAAGTCCGTGCATTCAAGGACAGTCCGCCGGAGAAACTCCGGACGGCGCAAGCCGGTGGAAAGTGCCACAGAAATGAAGACTGCCGATGGAAACTCTGTTTCACAGGCGATGGTGCAACGGTGAGTTAAGAGCTTCACCGGAGGTATCGAGAGATACTTGCCAGGTAAACCCCGGACGAATGCAAGATTGACAGGAAGGCTTTAAAGGTGTCCGCCAACTTCCGGCTAATCGCTAGAGATTACAAGCAATTGTAATACCAGACAGATGATTATCTTAAAACAGAACACGGCTTATGAGCTGCTTTATTCTTTTTATTTATCGTAATTACTATCCAGATACTTAACAAAATAAGCGGATAAAACAGGGAATATAAATAAAATAATCAGAACATTGATTATACCAAATTTTTCTGCAATAATACCCAGCACTGACAATATAACCGCAACAATTCCCCACGCAAAACCAACCATAAGACCGGCTGCAATACTCTTATACTCCGGCAGAACTTTCTGTGCCATTACGACCGTAACCGGCTGTGCAAGCATTGTTGTAAATCCCATTATTAAAAATATTATAAGTGATAGCACCGGATGTGTTTTGTAAGTAAAAGCAAAACCCAGTATCAACGGGAAAGTTATATACATAGAAAAATAAAGCAGCGGTTTTGTTCCCATAAATTCTTCTACTTTTCTGCTTAACAACGAACCTATACCGCCCGCAAAAATAAACGCAAACAATGCCGTTCCGATATAAAACGGACTATACCCCATATCACGCCACAAAAACGGTAAAAGTATACAGGTACTGTTTGTAACAAGTGTTTTCATCATTGAAATAATTAACAGATATTTAATAGTTTTATGTGAGAAAATATCAATAAAAGTTTTGCCGAACTCTTTTTTTACAATAACTTCACCGCTATTTGAAAGTTTTGGAACAAACAAAAACATAACACTTGCCATACACAACCCGAGAACAGTAGTAAAAGGCATTTTAGACATACCCAGATATTGTGCAACCCATGCCGCAAGCAGCGGTCCGAGAGAATAACCGATAGAACCAAGACTCATATAGATTCCCATATAATTAGTCTGACTCTTTCCGCCAAACCTGTTTACAAACCCCGTAGCTTGCGGATGAAAAAAACTACTTCCAAGACTGCCCAGTGCCATAAATAATATAAGCAGATAAATATTAGGAGCCAAAGTTGTAAGCGGGATAAATACACATACTAGAATTAATCCCCAGAATACAAAAAATCTTTTGAGAGTATTATCAGCAAAAAATCCAAAAAACGGCTGAAGCATTGATGAAAAAATATGAGAGATACTAATTATTATTGTAGCTGTACCGAGTGAAATTCCCAGTTTTAGAGCAATAAACGGCATAAGCGGGTTCATAAAACCCGTATAAGAATCACACACAAGGTGAGCCGCAGATAACCAGCCAACAGCACCATTTTTATTTTTTTCTTCCAACATAACGGTATTTTAGCACTAATTATAAAAAAGGAAAATAACAAATGTCTTTTAATATATCTAATATTGCTAAAGCCGTCTATAGTAAGCACTCCGGTGGTTTATGCACCAAAATATGCATTATGGTGTATATATCGGCACAATTCAGAAAAACTTTAATGTTTCGGGGTAAATATTTACAAAAATTTACAATTAATTTTCCTGT
>CASELB010000078.1 GCA_949288685.1 uncultured bacterium | reverse complement strand
AAAAGAAAAGTTTGCCAAAGAGAGAATGGCAAACATTAAATAAACACGAGGATATTAAGAGAGAGAGTATAAAAAGAAAATTTATTTTTTAATTAGAGCTTATATTTACCTTTCATTAAATTTTAATTCCCATAACTTATAAAAACCATTTTTCCTTACATATATATAAAGTTTTTCAGAAAGAAAAAATTGCCAAATACTAATCAAATGTAAAGAAATATTAAGAGATTAATTTTTATACAGAAAGAAAAGAATTAAAATTAAAAAATAGGGTTGAAAAAGTATTATGTTACTGATATATTAGAATACGAAAAGTAAATGCGCTTGTAGCCCAGTTGGATAGAGCGTTTGGCTACGAACCAAAAGGTCGGGGGTTCGAATCCCTCCAAGCGCGGATTTTAGAAAGAGCCTGATGGCTCTTTTTTTAGTGTGTGTATTAAACCAGACATTTCAATCCTGCACGGTTAATGTAATAAAGTGAGTATTTTGCGTAGGGCAGATGGTGCGATTATTTCGGGCAATCGGCTTGTGTTACGGAGTTGAGCAAGTATTATGCGGTAAATCAAAGATTTACCGCATAATACCAGTTGTCGTTTATATAAAAGATTTTTTATTTAGTCCAACTGTGGAACATTTCGTACATTTGATATACTTCGTTTGGAGTTATGTTCTTGCCTCCTTCAGAAGCTTCATCAGAGAAAGTTTTGAGAACAAAATCAACACCTCCGTATATATCAAGCTTTTTCGCACCGGAATCAGATACTCCAGTTATAGGTACTCTTTGTTTTGCAATATCAGCTCTTAATTGTACCTGTTCTTTGGGAGTAATGTTAGGATCTTTGCCGGTAAAATATTTATTTACGGTATTAAATAAAAGAGCCGCATCCTCTCTGTAAGTATAGCCTGTTTCATAGGTAACATCTTTACCGCTGCTGTTGCGATAAGTAACAAAAACGGAGTCATCATCCTTTATGATCGTAGCTTTGTAAATATATTTTTTCTGGTTTTGAGGGATTGATTTTGTTTCCTGTTGTGATGTTACTTCTAAATTACTCATGTTTAGCTCTCCTTTCTTCGTATGCTTTACTCGTGTTGTCCGTTGCATGTATATAAAATTTACCGGTTATAATTCAATTACAAATTATTTATTAAAATGTTGTAATTCTACTTCGCTTTTCTGTAATCCCCTGTACTTTTATAAAGTTTTTCGCCAGAGCAGAATTTACTACTACTATTACTACTCCTATTACTACTACACGTGCTGTACCTGAATTTTATCCTTTTTAAATTTATCTTCACAAAACTTAATAATCATAAAATTGCTTTACATTTCTTAATAATTTGCAGGTTATAGTAAATTTTAATTTACTGCAACTAAAATGTTTCGGTAACCAGAGATTACCCAAAACTACCAATCTGGAACTGTTAACTTATATCCACCCACAAAATTATTTACTAACTTTTAAAACAAAAAATGAACTTTTAAAATTCATTTTCGTTATAATAGCATAGCGCGCAAAAAAGGAATTTAAGATGAAAGGAAAAATTATGAACAAAAAAATGTTATCTGTTTTAATCGCAGGATTTTTACTTGCAGGCGTAGGCTTTAATACACAATCAATAGCGGCTCCGCACAATCATCACAATTACAAAGCTCGTCAGGAAAGACCTGATTTTAGAGGCGGTCAAGAACATAAGAACATCAAACAAGACCGTCCTGACTTCAGACTAAAACAGGCTCCCGGCAGTTTCAAAAAACACGACAGGCAAGACTTAAAGAAATGGGATAAACAACCGAACTTTGATAAAAAGAAACCTAAACAAAAATTTAAAAACAATGAACATCGATATCAAAACAACGGCTACCATAAGGGAATAAAAAACGGACAAAAAAGTTTTAATAAAGGGAAAAAATTTAATCATCCGCAAAAACGCCACCCTCAACCACAAAGAAGAAGATAATTTAAAAAGCGAAATACACAAGAAAGTGTGTTTCGCTTTTTCTTAACTACCGTTCAAATCTAAACTTATCTTCCGGTTGAATTTCACGGATAACCCGGCAAGGATTACCGGCTGCCACAACATTAGAAGGTATATCTTTTACAACAACACTGCCTGCCGCTATCACTGTATTATCTCCGATTGTAACACTTGCAAGAACCACAACATTCCCTCCAATCCAGACATTGTTACCTATATTAATCGGAAATGCATACTCCAGAAATTTATTTCTTGTGTCAACATCAAGAGGATGCTGCGGAGTATAGAACCCGCAATTTGGACCGATAAAAACATTATCACCTATTTTTACACTCGCAGGATCAAGAATTATAAGGTTATGGTTAGCATAAAAATTTTCACCAACCTCAATATTATACCCGTAATCACACCAGAAAGGCTGTTCTATAAGATAATTACTCTTTACTTTCCCGAGAATTTTTTTTAGAAGTTCCTTCCTTTCTCCTGACTTTTCAGGAGACAAATTATTATACTTATAACAAAGCTCCTTACACCTTATACGTTCATCATAAAGATTTTTATCCCCGGAATCATAAAGTTTTCCATTAATCATTTTTTCTTTTTCATTCATACAAAACTTCCATCTATAGTCATAAACGCAAATAATATTAACATATAAATCAAAATTATAAAGTCAAAAAAAAACCTCTCTTGTGGAAGAAAGGTTTGGAATTCTTTTT
>CASELB010000077.1 GCA_949288685.1 uncultured bacterium | reverse complement strand
TTTCGAAAGTATTTATTGTATAATACATTCCTTGCAATAAATCTCACTGCATTTGTTATAGTTTCCTTTCGAAAGTATTTATTGTATAATAATTGAAACTCATAGAGCTACCGGAGTTATGTTATAGTTTCCTTTCGAAAGTATTTATTGTATAATGCACGTGAAGATTGAGACTCACTGCCTTCAGTTATAGTTTCCTTTCGAAAGTATTTATTGTATAATACCGTCGGTTGAAACTAATATTAACTTTTCGTTATAGTTTCCTTTCGAAAGTATTTATTGTATAATACCAAACCTCGAAACCTGGCAGTACCAAGAGGTTTGGTGTTTTTATTATTAAAAAAATCAGAATAAAAGTAGTTGTTTGCATCCCAAACTCTCTTCTTTTTTAGGTTGTCCAATCAGAAATAACATGCCGCCGTATTGTTTGTCAGTAACTTGAAGTATACGAACATTTCCTTCCGGAGGGATAATTTGCTTAATGCGGCGGATTTCTCTGTCAACGACATCCTGACCGCGGCAGCATCTGCAATATACAGAAAATTGCAGCATAATAAATCCTTCGTTTAAAAGAGTTTTTCTGAATCTTGCGGCTATTTTCCGTTGTTTCTTTTTGGTTACCGGCAAATCAAAAAATACAAATAATCTCATAAAAATATCGTCACCTTTTACGCTCATTTTACCTCTATAAATTGCGGGAGTTCTAATATATTATTGTCGTTTTGTTCTATACTTTTAACAAATGTTTGGCATACCCTTTCACATGCATTTTGAATAGTGATTTGCTCACCTTTGTACCGGCATTGCATATTTAGTATATTTAAGAGCAAGGCCTTATCTTGTTTTGTTAACTCCGGTTCGTTCAGTGTTTCCATTGTAGAAACCAGTAAATCTACAAAAGGTCTAAAAGATTCTATAAGGTCTTCAATCAAGTTAAAGGAATTCAATTCGTTACAGTGGTGGACACCGAGGCAAGGGATTAAACCGCTTGAGGCTGTGTATTTTGCCAGTGTACCTCTTATGATTGCATATCCGTAATCCAGTGCCGCGTTATGTTTTGTTTCTGCATGTCGTTTAAAATCTTTGAATAATAAACTCCAGTATAGTTTTGAGACTTGTGCCTCAATATTTGTTGTATCTCCGGATTTAACTTTGTCATAATAATAATCCAGAGTGTTATTATCAAATAGTATTTTTAAAACATTAGACTGATTTTGAATTTTTTGTTTAATAATTTTTTGCCATAATCTTTTTTTTAATGGTTCTGTTATATTTATTTGATTAAAAGCAACTTTTGTGTTCCTGCTATGCTGGTAAAAAGGCGTTAGGACAACATTTGGTTGATGTTTTTTGTCACATGAAAAAAGGGTTATATTGTATTCTCCGCAAGTGTATAAAAGATAATTGGATATTTCTATTTGCATATTTTCAAGAACTATCGTAGAAATATCTTCTAATGGGATAGTTATATCCTCTTCATCTTGTATTGAAGAATAAACCAACTGGCAATTTTTTATATGAAGTTTGCAAGGTGTGCTGAATAAAATAGTTTTATATCCCATTTTTTCTAACCTTTCTTTTTTATATCAAGACGCTTTTCATGTTTTACTTCGTAATAATCGCCGAGTATTCCTACTTGATATTTTTTTATGTATGCAGCAGTTTTAGTTGAAAATCGTTTTTCTTTTATAGTTCTGTCATGAGAATCTAATTTCAATACGCCGCTACTAATATCACAGCATTTATAGTATCCTAAGAATTCATCTTCGGGTTTCCCTGTCGGATTTATTGCTATTAACGTATCAGGAAACAGACTAAACAGAAAAGTATACTCTCCGCTCATTTCTATCCAACCGTCTTTTCCTGTGCTAATAGCTTTATTTGGTAGTTTGTTGCCAAAGTCAGAAACATATATTGGTACTAAGAAAAATTCATTTTTGCCTTTCTTATTCTTTTTAGTAAATACATCTAATCTTGGCATTGTTGAGTTTTTAGCAAATCCTCCTCTTACTAAAACACCTGAAGTGCTTGGATCTTTTATTTTTATTTTTTTTATTTGGTGCGGCTGCTGCCCCAGCGCAATTTTTTCTTCGGATAAAGGCATATAAACGGGTTCTGCAAAAGCCTTTTTCGGGTCATTGTTAAATTCTTCTAATCTCTCTTTTAACAGGTTATATATTTTGTAATTTCTCTCTTTGTCAAACATCTGTTCAAGAGTGGTTAAATTAATTTCTAAAATTGATTTTTTTACTGTTGTAAAACCTTCCTCTATATGTTTTGCGCTCCTTATTGTTTCATCGTGCAGTTGTCCTTTTACTGATTTTCTGACGGCTCTGGAGACAAATACTTGATGTAATAATTGTTCCAGGTCTTCTGAAAAAGTTTCCCATGGCTTTTTAAAGCGTGGTTTCCTATCTTTTGTATAGTCATAATTCTCAAGTTTTGCTGAAACAGTTGACAAAAACTGAACCATACCTTGAGTTGAACAGGCAATTACTGCAGCATCTAATGCGTGGTGTTTGTCGCTTTCATCCCGATTTTTAGTTAGCCCCCATTGTGTTCTGAGAAATGCTGTCAAAGACCCGTTTCTTGTTTCAACTTTCAGATTATTACCAAAATCAAGATTTTCTTTTATATAATCTTTTATAAATTTGGCAATATATCTTGTATCATTAAGATTTCTTGCTTTAAATCCGTCTTGTTCATATTTCTTTTTTATTAAACGATTTGTTTTAGCAGGTTTTAAATGATACGCCTTTACCCGTTGTATAAATTCATACCATTTCCCTTCACCGATATATTCATAGGGGATTTTGTTACCTTTTTGCCTGTTTTCATCCGTCAAACAGAGAACTTTATTATTCAAACTGTCGTCGAAACTCTTTGAATACGGAATTATGTGGTCAATATCTACATAATCGGGTTCAGCCAGGCGCTTGGGGTCAATATGTTTCCCTGAATATACGCAGAATCCGCCCTGTTCTTCCCATAAACGAAATTTTAATAAGTTGCTCTTCGGATTATCAGGATTTAAGCCGTGTTCTATGCACCTTTGTCTTGCTCTTTCTTTTTCTGCCCTGTACTCATCCTGCGCTTTTTTAATTTCGCGTCTTTCGGCTGCTGATTTTGACAAATCTCTTGCCATTTCTATAATTATTACGTCAAAAGAACCGTGTTTTTTTATTAATGAATTAACAACTTTTCTTGTCTGGGATACTGCTCTATTTACAACGGGATTGGTTGTTAATTGCTCCGCGGAAAGAACAGGCAGCAATGATTGCTTCTCTCCTGTTTTATCCTCTATTTTATAGCCTGCTGCTTCGCAGGCTTCGCTATACCGCATTCCTTGCATCATATATGGAATAAGTTTTTTCATTGCCTTGATTGAAAGGTGTGAAGTTTTACTCATAGAAAGTCCTTTTACACTTTCTATTACTTCTTCATTGTAACCTTTTTCTTCAAGTGCATTTTTTATACTTTCGTCACTTTTTTCGCAGGTTAAAACTTGCGCAATATCATTGAAAAAATTTTCATTATTTTTTATCACATTAAAATAAGATTTACCAAGTTTTGAATTGGTTTCCAGTACTTTTCTGATTGCGTGATAGTTCTTAAGTTCAATAAAAGCAATATTCTCCGGGTCTTCTAATTGCCCGTCAGCTTTTATTTTGTTATAATTTAATCCCAAAAAACTGATATTGTTTTCAAGACATAGCTCTTTGCGCAGTTGCTTGTATGTAACCTTTGCCAGTTTGTGAGCCAGATTAACAGCATCTTCGATTTCTTCTGCCGTTAAAAATCGAGTTTCGCCCAATTCGTTTATTAAACGTAAATTTACAAGTTTATTTAGTATTGTAAAGATTTCTGATGTATAGGCGCATTTAGGCGCTCTTTTTTCGTCAGGTTCAAATGTGCAGGGCGATTTGATTTCTATAGCTTTTAACGGTCTCTGGTAAAAAGCAATATTACTATATTCGGTTTCTATATCTTCATTTGCAATTTTAGAGCCAAGTTCTCTTTGTTTTTCAAATATAACTTTTATTTCTTGTTGTAGTAAATCTCTTGATATTGATTTATTATATTTACCCGCTTTGTTTCTTTTTGCCTCACCTTGTGTATATTTTGTAGCAAACATTTCGCCGATTGTTCTATAATTCCCTTCATTAAAACTTTCAGAAATTTCTTTAATTGACTTTAATAAATCTCCTTCTGTTTTTGCTTCTTCAGATTTTCTTATGGATTTAAAGCCTCTGCGCTTTGCAATATGGACGAGAATTCGGTAAAATTCCTTATTTGTAAGCACCCGTTCCAACGCTTCTTTTCTTAAATCCCAAACATCTGTTAAACACGTATTGGCGTTATAGATGTCTTCTATTTCGGATTGTGTAATAAATTCTTTTTCTAATAGAAGTTTTTTTATATTATATAAGCGGCAAGAGCGCCTTGTTAATCGTCTCCTCGCACTTCTGGCTTCCCGTCTTGGAAGTGCCAGAGATGCTCCTGTTTTAGGCTGCTCGGCGGCAGTAAATACTCGAACGCCTAAATCTATAAACTTTCCTGTAAATTCTTTTTCATCAAATTCTATAATTGAATGACCTATTGATGCTATCCCTATATCAAGACCTAAGACCTTTACCATTTTTTATCCCTTTCTTGACAAAAATACACTATTTTTTTATAATAATAATATACAATAAATATTTTCGAAACGTTACTATAATAAGAAAGTTTCGTGAAGTCCTGTCCGGTATTGCCGGACATCTTCTTTTTTAAGAGTTTTTTGTTCGCAAGCATTATTTTGTCATGCTTTCATATTTTAACTATTTATACATAGTAACTTTTTATTGCGACAAAAACGGACATAAATATTAAATAGTCATAAACGTATATTAAGTTTTATTATTTGATTTTATCGTCCGGAAAATTTCATGCTTGGACTCAAATCTCTTGATAGAGCCAAGACTCACATCTGATTTTGAAGCGAGCTGCATTTGTGAAATTTTAAGTTTTTTCGTTGCTGCTTAATTTTTTCGACCAATTCCTTTGCAATATCATTAGGTGTTTTAGGATTAAATAGAAAATTATATTATCTATATGTCGCACTAAAATACAACAAAATGAAGCTCTGTTGATTTTTGGAGCAAATCTATTTTGAATGTTCTCATCCTACCCCTTAAAACGATAAAAGACTCCTTGCGGAGTCTTAAAGAATTGGGCAGGGGTGGATTGTCTTGCTCACTCGCATTAAACGGGTCTACAGTCAAAACTCTCCGTTTTGACTTCCGCCCTCTGCTCGTTCGCGCTCGAACCAAACAAAGCTCCGCTTTGGGGTGGTTCTCATCCTACCCCTTAAAACGATAAAAGACTCCTTGCGGAGTCTTAAAGAATTGGGCAGGGGTGGATTCGAACCACCGTACACTCTCGTGAACAGATTTACAGTCTGTCGCCTTTAGCCACTCG
>CASELB010000076.1 GCA_949288685.1 uncultured bacterium | reverse complement strand
GGTGTCGGAAAATTCAACATTTCCCGACACCTTACGGGTTCCGCTTCGCTCCACCCTACCGAAAATCCGCAAGTTCAGCATGACATGATTGGCATTGTAGGGTACAATTTATTGCACCTTGCATAATTTGTATTCGCGCAAGCTCCTGAACAGCGTGAAAATCGTACAATAAGCCGATTTCTACGCTTTCAGGATGACAGGTATTTTAATACCATTTACTCCTGTCACCCTGATGTCTATAACAAACCTTAAACAGAACCTGCCAATTTAAATTTTTGTCTAAATATAAGTATTTGATATTTTTAGAAAATAGTCCATAATAAAAATATAGACTGCCATTTTATATATTAAGAGTAGATAGTATGACGAAGTACGAGCTTGGCAAATTACGAATATATTGCAACCTGGCGCTGATTGCAACTGCAATAATTTCAGGGCTGTCATTTGTCGCACAAAAATTAGGAATGCACTATATCGGACCCTTTACGTTTAACACTCTAAGATGTTTCATAGGTTGTATATGTCTCTTCCCTTCTATTTTTCTGTTTAAAAATCTTGAACCGCGCAAGCCTGAAACCTACAAAAGAAAACACCTGATTAAAGGTGGACTTCTTGCCGGATTTATAATATTTATTGCATTTACTATTAACCAGTACTGTATGATATACGCTCAGGCAGGCAAAGCCGGATTTATAACCTCGCTTTATATACTTTTTGTTCCGGTTATAGCCGTTTTTATGAAACAAAAACTTCATTCTCACGTAAAACTCAGCATTGTTATAGCAATACTAGGCTTATATCTGCTATGTGTTGAAGGTACCACTCATTTTGAAATATGGGATTTATTCCTGTTAATAAGCGCTTTTTTCTTTGCTCTGCACATAATGACTGTAAACCAGTACGCAAACAGAGTGCATATAATTAAACTATCCTGTTTACAATTCCTTGTTGCAGGGCTGTTATCATTGCCTTTTACTCTGTTTTTTGAACATCCTGAGATTGTATCAATACTTGCTGCGTGGAAACCTGTACTGTTTATCGGTATAATTGTAACAGGACTGGCTTATACTCTGCAAATATTCGGACACAAAGCAACCAAACCCGTTATTGCTGCACTTATTTTGAGCAGTGAAGCCGTCTTTGCAGTAATTGGCGGGATGCTGCTGCTCGGGGAAACTCTTTCATTAAGAGAAATTTTGGGCTGCTTGGTAATGTTCGGGGCTATCGTTTTATCACAAACTCCGCATAAAATAATCAATTCTAATAAAAAAACAGGCTCCAAAATATCATAAAGTCTATTTGTAAAACCAGTCAAGCAAAGGCTTTTTCTCTCCGAAAATAATATTAAACCCGCGCTCAAAATCAGGATTTGTTAAAAATTCATAACTGAGATTAAACCCCAGCGGCTGTTCTTTATATCCTATTGCTTTAACTTTTTCATCCGATAACTGCTGTGTGTTCTCATCAAAAACTTTAGAATAATTTAAACCTTTAAAGCAGCAAAAAGGCGTTTTAACCGTACCGTCAGGACCTTGAGAAAGAAGCCCGAATGTTCTGCACACAACCCCGCGGTACTCATAAACCGTACACGCATCATTTATAAGAAACGGACAATCATATAAAAACTTCTCACCTTTAAATATTTTTTTATTCTCTCTTAATGTATTAAACCTTGTTTCAATAATATTCTGAAGTTCGTCATTCAGTGAAAAATACCCTTCTGCAAGGTACTGCATTTCAAGCATTGAGTACGGGAACTCTGCGTTCCTGCAACACAATGAGCACCCTTTATGACAGCAAATATACTCTTTCTGGCGGTCAAAAAATCCGTTTAGCCGCTCCTCTAAAAATTTTAAATACGTTATATAATTTTCTCTCATAACATTAATTTTATAATAGCATAATTATATTCTCCGGATTAATGTTATAATTAAACCAAGAGGGGCATAATGGAACTTATTGAAATTAATCAAGAACACTTTAATGAAATATACACAGATATGGTTTTACAATTTCCGCCGGAAGAACTAAAAAGCAAAGAGACCTTTTGTAAACTGCTTAAAGACCCGCGCTATAAAGTCCTTGGAGTATATGACAAAAAACTGTTTGCCGGTTATACAATTATTTTTGAGGGCAGCAATTTTATTCTGGTTGATTACGTTGCAATACTAAAAAATGCTCAATCTAAAGGTTACGGTTCAAAAATTCTTAAATTACTTCCTGAAAAATTTAAAGATAAATCCGGAGTTTTTTTTGAAGTGGAAAAAATATCAGACACAAACCCGCAAACCGCTAAGCGTGCTAAGTTTTATACCACAAACGGTGCTAAAAAGCTCGATATAAACTATATTTATCCCAACAATTCAGGAGGGCTGCCAATGGATTTGTATTATTTAAGTTTTAACAACCTCTCACCTGACTTAAATTGTATACTGGGCTTTATTAAAGAAATGTTTGGATTTCTGCACAAAGACATCAAAAACATCGATGAAATTTATTCTAATATCGGCTAAATTGCCGTACAGGGGAATATAAAATTAACACTCCCTGTGTTATGTTAATAACTTAGCGGGGAGATAAAATGATTAAAGATAAAACTTTAAGTCTGAAAGATTACAGAATTATCAAAGTAATGCTTACAGGCAAAAAACCATTAGAAAGCATCGAAGAAATTAACCTGCCGGAAGAAGAAATTAAAGAACGTATGGCAAGGCTCAAAACAGCCATCCCAGCCCTATACGAACTAAAAGCCGTACAGATAAGTTAATACTTTCCGGAGTTGTTTGTAAACTTTTGTAAAGATTTAGATAAAAAGATTAAAGTTTTTGGAAATAATGCCGTAAACATGGGTACAAGGGAACAAGATTCAAAGGGAAAAGTACAACAATGGGAATGGCGGCATCACAAGCGAGACTTCTTTCACTCACGGCGAGATTACACGACGTTGAGTTTGAAGCGCAATCGATTGAGCAAGCCAAATTATCGCTTGCTGATCAGGAAGATGCTGTTTATCAAAAATATTTAGACGCTTTAGATGCTACCTGTATTACCGGTAAGCTAATGCGTGACGGAGAGCAAGCCACTGTGGCTGCTACTTTCCAAAACTTATGCGGGGGTTGGGAAAACACTCTTGCGGTTGGGTCCGGTAATTTAGCTTACGGATTAGTAAACCAATCTACAGGAAAATTGTATGTTACTCAGGCTGTTTATGACGGTTACAAGAATTATACCGGTAAAGATGCTGATGAATTTGCTTTACAAATGTTAGGGTTTTCTCAAGCTGAGATTGAGGCATATATTAAGCACAGGGATACTAAGGGTACTTTTTATCCTTTAAGTGACACGACAAACAGCACTGCGTCTAAGAAGCTGGTTAAGGTAGATGCATCTGTTGACAGTTATGCTGACGGCAACACTTACTATATTAAAAATGCTGAAGGCGGGTATAGTGAATGTACTGATATTGCCTCTTATACTAAGAAGGATGAAAACGGCAACACTATCTTTGATACGGATGCTTTAAGCACGGCTGAGCTTTATACGGAAATTCCGGAGGATGATACTACTACAACGCCGGAAGCTGTAATTGTTGATGTTAAGGCTATTGATGAAAAGTTAAAGACTTCTGAGGGTAGTTATTACCAAAACATATTCAGAATGATACAGGATTGTAACGGATGTGAAGTTATTGGTGAAGAATACAAGAACGATTCCGAATGGCTTACTTCTATGGTTGAGCAGGGGCAAGTCGGGATATACATCCTTTCTGAGAGTGTTGATGAGGAAGACGGATACAAGTTTGAGCAAACAAGCACATCCAGCGGAGGATATTTAAGTGACACTTCTATATCGTCTATTGACAGCACTGAATTGAAGAGAGCTGAAGCTGAATACAACAAAGATTTAAAGGCTATTAACCGTAAGGATACTCAATACGATTTAGCTTTAGAAGAATTAGAAACTGAACGGACTGCTATTACTACTGAATTAGACAGTTTAAGGACAGTAATTGATGATAATATCGAACGTACGTTCGGTATATTCAGTTAACCCCTTTTTATTTTTTCCTTTTCCCTTTTTCCTTTTTTGTGCCACTTAGCTTTAAGTGGTTTTTCTTTTTTTTGGGGGTAAATGTGTGTGCGGTGGGAATGGAGGGGCGTTTTCTCCGTGCGGCAACGTGACCCCGTCCGGTATCGTTTAGTTGTTTTAACAGTTATTACAAACTTCGTTAGAGCCCCTGAAACAAGTTCAGCATGACAGGAAAAATATCCAACGGGCTGTCATCCTGAATTTATTTCAGGATCTAATACAAGT
>CASELB010000075.1 GCA_949288685.1 uncultured bacterium | reverse complement strand
GCGAAACCCGCGAAACCCGCGAAACCCGCGAAACCCGCGAAACCCGCGAAACATCCCTCCCTAAATGATAAACTTATTCAATAAGCCGAAATTAATTACTATCTGCTGTTCACTTTGTTCCTAAAAGGCTGTGTACAAGCTGTTATTACTCAATATTTGGCTTAATGCAAAAAGTTTACAGTGTTAGTTAATATGTCAAAAGGAGAAAATTATGTCACGTATAGGAAAGAAACCTATTGAAATCCCATCAGGCGTTGAAGTTAAGATTGAAGACCACAAAGTTACTGCAAAAGGTTCACTTGGTACTGAAGTTGTTAACATTCGTCCTGAAATCTCAGTTAAAATCGAAGATAACCATGTTATCTTGACAAGAAATGTTGATACTCGTGAAGCTGATGCGCTCTACGGTTTATCAAGAACCCTTGTCGCAAACGCTATCAATGGTGTACACAAAGGGTTTGAAAAGAAATTGGAAATCGTTGGTGTAGGTTATCGTGCTAATATGGAAGGAACTAAACTTAACATGCAGTTAGGTTACTCTCACCCTGTTATCATTGAACCGCCGGCAGGTATCACAATCTCTGTTGAGCAAAACACAAAAATCACTGTTAAAGGCAGCAACAAACAAACAGTTGGTGATGTTGCCGCATTTATCAGAAGCAAACGTCCGCCGGAAGTATACAAAGGTAAAGGTGTTAAATATGAAGGCGAATACATCAGACGTAAAGCTGGTAAGGCAGGTAAGAAATAGTAGCAGAAAGAACAATATGTTGCCGTATTGAATCGGACCAGAAGTTGGTAGTTGTTTATCTGGCAGCTCATAACTAGGAATCGGTATTAAATCCGGTCGCGTTAGCAACTCCCTGCTATAGTTATAATAGTTACATACAAGTGCCCACATAAACCCTTGATAATCTGTTTTTTCAAGAAGGTTTGGGTGAAAGGAAAAACAAAGATGATTAAATCAGAAAACAGAAAAGCAAAAGTACAAAAAAGACATAGATCACTTCGTGTTAAACTCTCAGGAACCGGTGAATTTCCGCGTTTAGCAGTTTACAGAAGCACAAAACACATTTATGCTCAATTAATCGATGATGAAAAAGGTGTTACTTTAGCATCTGCATCTTCCGTAGATAAAGATCTTAAAGAAAAACTTTCTCATGGCGGTAATATTGAAGCTGCAAAAGTTGTTGGCGAAGCAATCGCTAAGAAGGCTAAAGCTGCAGGCATTGAATGTGTTGTATTTGACAGAGGCGGATTCTTATATCACGGTAGAATTGCTGCTCTTGCTGATGCTGCGCGCGAAGCAGGTTTGATGTTCTAATTAGTGCTTTATACATTTGTAAAAAAGGTGTTTTCTATAATTTAGAAAACACCTTTTTGTATTGAACATTTACACATTTACCAAAATCCGTTAAAATAAATATATTAAATGGAGTGTAAATGATACCTGTAGTTTTTGTTTGTGATGAAAAGTATGCAATGCCGACATCAGTTGCTATTATTTCTCTTATGGAAAACAGAAAATCCACCACAGATTATGATATTTTTGTAATCGGCTGCGGGTTATCGGAAGAGAGTAAGACTAAGCTAAAACTGGCAGGTGGTGACGCTTTGCGTATACTGGAACAATCTTTGCCGTCTCCCGAGCAGGTTCCGGCGCATGAGTATGTTTCCCGCGCTGCTCTTTGTAAATTTGAGATTTCTGATTTTTTACATAACTATGACAAGGCTGTTTATCTGGATTCAGATGTAATTGTTAACGGTGATTTGTCTGACCTTTATAAAACAAATATAGATGAGTGTTATGCTGGTATGGTTAAGGATTTTTATGCTCATTTAATTGAGCATGATGATTTGCGTCTAAATTGCAAAGTCTACTATAATAGCGGAGTTATGCTGCTAAATTTGAAAAAGATGCGCGCGGATAATATTTCTCAAAAACTTATTGAAGAGAAGAAAAATAACCTGTATAGCAAATATATGGATCAAGATGTATTCAATATTGTTTTTAAAGATAATATAAAATTACTTGCCCCTGAATTTAATTTTATGTTGTACAGCAAAGACGATTTAAATCATTTTTATGAAGTTTATAATTCTAACATTCCTGCAAAGCCTGTTATTATTCATTATCCGGGTATAAAACCGTGGAAAGAAAAATGTTGTTTAAATTTTAAAAACTGGTATAAATATTATAAAAAATCACCGTATAAAAAAAATAGATTACCTGTTTTCAAAAATGACTTAATAAAGCGAAGGAGGAATATTACAAATTCTGTTTTCAGATTTTTCGGATATAAAATTTTCAGGATACTTTCGGATTTTGATAAATATTTGGAACTGCTTAAAAATAATGGTGCGGTTGTTGACTTAAACACAAATGTTATTGAATTCCCGGAGATTAATATTAAACTTAAATATTCTAATACTGAGGATTTAAGGGAAATATACGAAGTTTTTGTGCTAAAAAAAATAGGGTTTAAGCCTTCTAATAAGGAGTGGAGTATTGTTGATTTTTCTGAAAGTTATGTTTCTGTAATATATTTTGCTTTGCTTGAAGAAGTTGAAGAAGTTATTGTTCTCCAAGCGCAGGATAAAAACTCATTATTTCAGGATAATATAAAATTAAATCCGTATTACGGTGAAAAAATCAAGTTTTGTAATAATATAATTCACTGGGGTGCTGCCGATAAACAAATTTTGTACAATTTTTCTTGTGCGAATGATGATTATAATTTGTATGGCAAACTGAATGAATACGCACTATCCGGTAAAGCAAATATTATTATGGTTGAAATACATGGTTTTGGTATTGATGTTGTGAGAAAAATATTGACAGAGTCCGGGTATACTTCGTTTTATACTTGTGAAGACCGTCACCGCGGATTTATTAAGGCTTTTAAATAATCTTGTTACAGTTATAAAAATCAGGTATAATTTAATAGAGAGAAAGAGAGGAAGAAGTTGAAAAGAAGATATATATTAACATTTTTAATTCCGATAATACTTGCTGCCGTAATAGCGTATATTATGACGCCAAATGCGAAACAGTCACTTATTACAAAGCTGACTGACTTTGAAAACCGGGATAATATTTTTTATGAAGTGGCAATATCTTATCCGCAAGAAACCAGGAGTGCAGCACAGAAAATGGAGCAGTACAAATTTGGCGGAAAATATTATGCTAAGTATTATCAAAACGGGTATATCCCTGTAATTGTAAATACTTCTGATAATGAAGTGAAATTTGGTACGGAATTTATTTCATCAACCCTTTCAACTGCACAACTAAAAGAAGAAAATAATGTTTTTATGATGGATAAATTATCTGTTAGTGATATAAAAAAGGATTCTGTTAAACGTGATAAAAACGCGAATGAGGATAAATATTTTGCAACCCTTAACGATGGTACGGATATTGAAGTAACGTTTGGCAAAAAGGGTGTATTGAGTAAAGTTGTATATAAAAATGTTGTATATGTTCCTGCAATTTTAAATCTTGGCAGTAAGTCAGGGGATGTATGTATAGAAATTTCCGGAGTGAGAAATGTTACGGAGATATCAAAAGATTTTATAGTTCCTGCAAAAACTATAAATGTTTCTTCGGAAGAGTTAAAAGCTGCCGTAATTAATGATAATTTTGAATATGAAGGCGGCGAAGAGGCTTTTGAAAACTTTAAACGGGTATTTAATATTGACAGTAATATAATTTCCGAAGAAGAGTATACGGACGGGGAAAATCAGGAAGAAATGCCGGAAGAGGTTACAGAGGATTCAATACACGATGTTGAAGAAGATTTTTCCAATGTTGAAGAGAGTGAAGAACCGCAAATAGATTTTGAAATGCTTGATAACCATGACCAATCGGGGTTGGAACCTGAAACGCCTCCTGATTTTGAATAAAACTTTATTTAAAAAAATGCCGGCTTATGCCGGCGTTTTTGTTGAATAATAGTTATGTCTGTCATATACTGGGTTTAGATATTACACGGCAGAAAAAGAGGAGGAAGTATGTCAGAGATTGATGTTGTCACAATAGGAAGTGCTACAATGGATGTATTTGTAGAGAGTGATGAAGCAAATATTGTGTCAGTATGTTCCAAAAATAAAAGTTCTGACTTTATGAGTTATCCTTACGGTTCTAAGATTGATATGACAAGTTTTGCAACTAATATTGGCGGTGGAGGCTTAAATACAGCAATCAATCTGGCAAATCTCGGGCTAAAGACTTCTGCAATTTTTAAAGTTGGGGATGATATTTATTCAGCGGGTATTTTTGATGCGCTTAGAAAAACCAGGGTTGATTTAACAGGTGTTGTTCAAAACAAAGACGTTTCAACAGGGTTTTCAATTATACTTGTAAGTTTTCAGGGGGATAGAACCGTTCTTGCACATCGTGGCGCCAATTCATTAATAAATATTGATGATATTAATTTTGATTTAATAAAAAAAGCAAGACTTCTTTATATTGCTCCGTTGAACGGTGAATCTAATAAAGTTCTGGAACCGTTAGTCAAGTTTGCTCATGAGCACGGTGTAAAAGTGTGTTTTAATGCCGGAACAACGAGTTTAAAGAAAGGGTTTGAACATATAAAGAAACTTCTTGAGGTTGCCAATATTGTTGTGATGAACAGAGAAGAGGCGTCTATGTGCAGCGGAATAGTTGTTCGTCCTGATACAAAAACAGAAAAGTTTTCACAGGAATTAATCCACCCTGATATCAAAAAAATGCTTGAAAAATTGAAAGTTCAGGAATATCAGGTTATTGTAATTACTGACGGTTCAAAAGGTGCGTATGCGTATGACGGAATGAAATATTATTATTGTCCTACTTTCCCGTCACCCGTGGTTTCTACTTTAGGCGCCGGTGATGCTTTTGCATCAACGTTTTGCGCAGCACTTGGCAGAACAAAACTTAATATCGGTAAAGCTCTGATGTATGCATCGGTTAATTCGGCGGCTGTAGTTTCTGTATTCGGGGCTTCGGAAGGGTTTTTAAATTTTGAACAGATAGAGGCTAAATTGGAGGCTTCTCCTGAGTATACTTTTACACTTGTATAATATAACAAGGTTGTTTTTCATAAATGGATATTAAAAAAATTTATCTTGAAGAAGTTAATTCGACCAATCTGTTTGCCAAAGAACATCTGGATGAAATTGAGGACAGGACGATTGTTTATACATACAGGCAAATGGCGGGCAGAGGGCGGTTTGACCGACAATGGAAATTTGTGGGAGAAGATAATATTTATATGTCGTTTGTTTTGAAACCCGCCAAAACATTTAAGCCGGTTTATGCAAATCTTACGCAATATCTCTCTGTTATATTGTCCCGTGTGGTTGAAAAATACGGTCTTGTTCCAAAGATAAAATGGGCAAATGATGTTTTAGTAAACGGGAAAAAGATTGCCGGTATTTTGTCCGAAAGCTCTGTCAGAGGCGAGGAGTTAGCAGGTATAGTTCTTGGTATCGGTGTAAATATAAATGCAGGAAAGGAACTGTTTTCTGATATAGAGAAACCGGCATCATCTATAGCGCTGGAACTTGGAAGGTGTATTGATAAAGAGGAATTTCTAAAAAAACTTTATTCAAACTTTTTTTTGTATTATGATAAATTTTTAAGTGAAGGTTTTTCATTAATAAGAAAAGAATATTTATCAAAATCTTCATTTATTAACCAAACTATCAAAGTCGCCGGAATTGACCGCGTAATAGAGGGTGAGGCTGTTGATGTTACGGATGCGGGCACTCTGGTATTAAAAGAAAATAACGGGCAAACTACAACATTGTGGATAGGAGACATTTTATGAATGAAGTATTGTGCAGATTATGTGAAACGTTTACCTCTAATATTGCTGATGCACTAAATTTGATGGTTATTGGCATGGGAACGGTTTTGGTATTTCTGTGTATTATGATTTTAGTTATGCATTTAATGTCCGGAGTTGTAATATTTTTGAATAAATATTTCCCGGAGGAAGTTCCGGAAGTTGTAAAAAAGACAGCCAAAAAGGTAACTGATGATGCAGATATAGCGGTTGCCGTGCTTTCTGCAATGTTAAAAAAATAATTATTATTAACCAAGAGAGGATATATAACAATGACAAAACAGATTAAGGTTATGGACACATCATTCCGTGATGGTTTTCAGTCGGTATACGGTGCAAGAGTGTTTGTTGATGATTTTCTTCCGGCATTGAAGTCAGCAGTTGATGCGGGAATTAAACATTTTGAAGTCGCCGGCGGTGCCAGATTTCAATCTCCGATATTTTATTGTAATGAAAATGCATTTGATACAATGGATAAAATAAGAGCGGCAGTTGGTCCTGACATTAATCTTCAATCTTTAGCGCGCGGTGTTAATGTTGTAGGGCTTGATTCTCAGCCGCGTGATATGATTAATCTTCACGCAAAAATGTTTAAGAAACACGGCATTACTACGATTAGAAACTTTGACGCGTTAAATGATGTAAATAACCTTATTTATTCAGGTCAATGTATTGTGGATAACGGTTTAAATCACGAAGTTACAATTACAATGATGGAACTTCCCATTGGCTGCACAGGTGCGCATGATGTTGCTTTTTATGAAAGAGTACTGCGTTCAATACTTGATGCGGGGATTCCGTTTACGTCATTAGCGTTTAAGGATGCGTCAGGAACTTCATCACCAAGAAAAGTTTATGAAACTATTAAACGGACAAGAGAAATTTTAGGTTCGGAAGCTCATATCAGGTTCCACTCTCATGAGACAGCCGGAACAGGACTTGCAGCGTATCTTGCAGCTCTTGACGGCGGAGCGGATGGTATTGACCTTGCTATGAAGCCTGTTTCCGGCGGGACGGCGCAGCCTGATATTGTTTCTATGTGGCACGCTCTTAAAGGAACAGAATATGATTTAGGTATTGATATCAAGAAAATTCTTGAAACAGAAGAAATCTTTAAAGAATGTATGAAAGATTACTTTATGCCGCCGGAGGCGCTTGCGGTTAATCCGATGATTATTCAGTCTCCTCTCCCCGGCGGGGCGTTGACAGCTAATACGCAAATGCTCCGTGATAACGGTATTATGGATAAATATCCTCAAATAGTTGCAGCGATGGAAGAGGTTGTTGAAAAAGGCGGATTTGGTACATCTGTAACACCTGTTTCTCAATTCTATTTCCAACAAGCATTTAATAATGTAATGTTTGGTTCATGGAAGAAAATTGCAGAAGGTTACGGGAAAATGGTACTCGGTTATTTTGGCAAAACTCCTTGCGAACCGGACGCAGAAGTTGTAAAGATTGCATCAGAACAGTTAGGATTGCAGCCGACAACGGAAAAGGTTGTAGATATTAATGACAAAGACCCGAATAAAGGTATTGATGCAGCTAAGAAAATGCTTGCAGAAGCCGGTCTTGAGCAAACTGAAGAAAATATATTTATTGCAGGAGCCTGCAAAGAAAAAGGTATTATGTTCCTTCAGGGCAAAGGGCAAATCGGTGTTCGTAAAAATTGTCCGAAATCAGAATGTGCACCGGTTTCTAAATCGGGTTCTGAATATACTGTTTCGGTTAACGGTAAAAAGTATGCCATTAAACTTGAAGGTGGCAGTAAAGCTGTGGTTAACGGTAAAGAATACTCTGTTAATGTTAAGGAAGGTATTGAAAATGAAGTATCATCTTCAAACGGAGAGGGTAAACCGGTTAATGCGGCACTTCCGGGCGTTATTCTCAGAACCTGTGTATCTGTGGGGGATGAAATTTCTGAGGGTGATGTAATTCTTGTTCTGGAAGCTATGAAGATGGAAACAGAAGTTAAGTCACCTGTTGCCGGTATTGTTAAATCGATAGAAGTTGAGCAGGGGGACAAGGTCATAACCGGTCAATTGCTTGCAACAGTGGGTTAAGAAAGGGAAAAGAAATGAATTTGTTAGAAGGTTTTAAAAGTCTATGGGCATCAACAGGTATAGCAAATTTCGTTCTTGCGCCTGATCCCGGTATCTCATCTGCTGCCGAGCAATTTATGCATCAGTACGGACATATTATTATGATTTTAGTATGTCTGTTCCTGCTGTGGCTTGGTATTAAAAAACAATTTGAACCTCTGTTACTTGTGCCGATTGCATTCGGTGGTTTGTTGTCTAATATTCCTGTTTGCGATATGGCGGGTGCTCATGGATTTTTGGGAATTATTTATGAAGCGGGTATTCATAAAGGTTTATTCCCGTTAATCATATTTATGGGGGTCGGGGCAATGACAGACTTTGGTCCGTTGATTGCTAATCCTAAAACGGCATTATTGGGTGGTGCAGCCCAATTTGGTATATTTGGTGCACTGCTTATGGCTTTGTGCTTATTCGGGTTTACCCTGCCGCAGTCGGGGGCAATAGGTATTATCGGCGGAGCTGACGGTCCGACATCAATATTTGTTACAAGTAAACTGGCACCGGAACTTTTGGGAGCGATAGCGGTTGCAGCGTATTCATATATGGCACTTGTACCGGTAATTCAACCGCCAATAATGAAAATGCTTACAACGGCGGAAGAGAGAAAGATAGAAATGAAACAATTAAGAGAGGTTTCTAAACGTGAAAAAATCGTGTTTCCGCTTACGGTTCTTCTCCTTTGTGTAATTTTACTTCCTGATGCGTGTCCGCTTGTCGGAGCTCTCACTTTTGGTAACCTTTGTAAAGAGTGCGGTGTTGTTGAAAGACTTTCTGATACTATGCAGAATGCATTGATTAATATTGTAACTATTTTCTTAGGACTGTCTGTTGGTTCAAAACTCTCGGCAGAACAGTTTTTAACTGTGCAGACTCTGTTTATTTTGTTCCTTGGCATTATGGCGTTTTCACTGGCAACGGCTGGTGGCGTTATTATGGCAAAGATTATGAATTTGTTTATAAAAGAGAAAATAAATCCGCTTATCGGGTCTGCCGGTGTATCAGCCGTTCCTATGGCAGCACGTGTTTCTAATAAGGTAGGTCTTGAATATAACAGTCAGAACTATTTGTTGATGCACGCTATGGGACCAAATGTTGCAGGTGTAATCGGTTCTGCAGTTGCCGCCGGTGTGCTGCTTGCTCTTTGTAAGTAAGGTTATACAGCTTAATCAATATGTAAAAATCCCGAAATTTATTTCGGGATTTTTATTTATTGCGAGGTGCGTTTCAGTATTTTTACAAGGCTTGCTTAAGACCCTGAAACGAGTTCAGGGTGACATGTTATTCCTGCCATTCTGAACTTGTTTCGTAACCTCGTGTAAGAGTTGTTTTATATCCTAAAATAAATTCAAGGTGACATATTCTTTTCTGTCATGCTGAACTTGTTTCAGCATCTCTCACAAGTCTTGTATTAGACCCTGAAACGAGTTCAGGGTGACATGTTATTCCTGCCATTCTGCACTTATTTTGAAATCTCTGACAATTTATTTATGGTAAGTTTCGTTTTTAATAATTTTAAACGCTCTATAAATTTGTTCTGCAAGTATTAGTCTGGCAAACTCGTGTAAGAATGTCATTTTTGAAATGCTTAGTTTAAAATTTGCTCTCTGTGATACTTTGGGCGATAGTCCATGAGATGAGCCTATTACAAAAATCAATTCTCCTGTGCCTGAGTGGTTAATTTTGTTTATTTTATCAGCAAACTCTTCCGATGATAGTTGTTTCCCGTTAATTTCCAGTGTTATTACAAAATTCTCCGGTTTTATACAATTTAAAATCCTTTCAGCCTCAATATCAAGCGATTTTTCAATCAGGGATTCTTCATAAACCTGTTCGGGTTTTATTTCAATTATTTCAACGGTACAATACGGCTGAACCCGTTTAAGAAATTCCGCTGTACCGTTTTTTATATAATTTTCTTTTAATTTTCCCGGTGCTATTATTTTAATTTTCATCTTTTTGAACGTATACGGTTTGTGACGGGAAGGCAAATTCTATTCCTTCTTCCCGGAATCTTCTAATAATTTCTCTTATAACGGCATCTTTTATGAGACAAAATTCCGCCCATATTTTTGTTCTGGTATTAACATACAGTCTCAGTGTAATCTGGCTGTCGTCTAACGAACTGACAAATGCCAGCGGATCATCTTCAACGTCAGGGTTATCAATAGATACGGATTTTAATATTTCAACCGCGCGCGCAATTTTTTCATTGGATGTTGAGTATTCAATGCCAATCAACATGTCTATTCTGCGTGCTTTTATTGTTGTTATGTTTGTTATGGCGGAGTCTGCCATAATATTGTTTGGAATATTAATAATATAGTTATCCATTGTAACCAGTTTTGTTGAACGGAAATTTATATCTTTTACGGTGCCTTCCATTCCGTTAAACCGTATAAAGTCGCCGACTTTATAAACTTTATCCCAGATAACCGCAAAAGAGCCGAAAACATTTGCAATTGTTTCTTTTGCTGCAAAACCGACAGTCATACCGACAATACCGAAACCTGCTATAAGCGAGGTTACCGAATATCCGTTAGATTGAAGAAATGATGCAATTATTAAGAAGATAATAAGGATTTTAAAGACCTTTATTAAAACCGGAACAAGTCTTAATATAGGAGCTTCATTTTTATGATTTTTAAGTTTGTCCTGTACTTTTGTGTATAATAAATCCAGTGCTTTTATTGCGATATAAATAATTATAACGTTTACAATAATGCTGAAAATTAATGCTTTGTGAGTAAGAAAAAATTTTGCGGCTGCGTCTGCAGCTTTTGAATCAAAATCCATATTTTTTATCTCCTATATTTAGAATTTTTTAAGTTTTGCGTAACTTGCATCCATTGCTTTTTTGCCTTTGGCGCCAAAATCTATTGTATACATTGTACTTGAACCGACCTGTATAACTTCAACAATGTGCCCTATTCCAAGTTTTTCATGGAAAACCCGTTCCCCTTCATTGAAGTAATATTCAACATGTCCTGATGAGATTTCTTGTTCTTTCTGATGGGCAAGTTCTTCCTGAGCTTTTTCGTTTTTTCGTTTTTCTTCAAGCATACGTTTTATGGCATTGTCCTCAAAGAATTTATCTGCGCGTTCTTTACTTTTTTCTATATTTTTTTGAGACTTAACAAGGATAGTTCTGGCAGGTGACATTTGCGGACGTTTTGCGTAGGAAGAATTGTTGCGGCTGCTTGTTGTATCAGGAACTCTTTTAGTCCCGGGAGCCGTAAAATTACTGCCAAATCCGCTTACGGGTTTAACGTACCCGTCGCTGTCAAATGTTGACTTCCCTGTTTTAATTTTATCAACAGCGCTCTTAAATGTTCTTGTCACATATCCGGCGCTGGATTGTTGTACATCAAGGAGTTTGCCGGGTATTTCTTCTAAGAAACGGCTGGGATTGTAATACTTGTATTCTCCCCACATTTGCCG
>CASELB010000074.1 GCA_949288685.1 uncultured bacterium | reverse complement strand
CACTTACAAGCTGGATAAAAACGGAAACTTAATGCCGGTTGATATTGCAACGGACGGGGTTATTCTTGCAGGCGGCGGTGCAGCCACAAACGGCAGTATTGCATCTAATGCTATCCCGGGTATTACTCCTCCCCCTCCGCCTGAACCGGAGCCCGAGCCAGAGCCGGAACAGGAACCACAACCGGAGCCTACTCCACCTGCGCCTGAACCGGAACCCGAACCTGAACCGGAGCCTACTCCACCTGCGCCTGAGCCGGAACCAGAGCCTGAACCGGAGCCTACTCCGCCTGCGCCTGAACCGGAACCCGAGCCGGAACCCGAGCCTACTCCACCTGCTCCAAAACCGGAACCCGAACCTGAGCCGGAACCCGAACCGATTATGAGCACATTATCTGAAAGTAATAGGTACTCACTATCTGTTTCATTATATCAAAACAGAAATACAGGAGAATACACTCTACGTGGTCATTTAATATATAACATACCTGACCCTGATAATGTTCAAATAATACTTGATGGATATATAGACGGAAAACTTGTTACTTTAAGTTCTGACTTAAATGTTAAGCCGGGACCCAATGTTGCAGAAACGCCAGAAAGAGTAGACTTATCAGTTAATAAGCAACTTAATTGTTATGATGTTGATGAAAATCCGCCATCACCACTTACATTATATATTATTATTGACGGAAATCTATTATTGGTAGATAGTGTGACAACAACCGATATAGGCATGATAACATATCCTCATTTCTCAGAATATTTAACCCCTGATGGTGAGTACATGCCAATTGAAGATAAGGGTAATTCTTCCGTTACAAGTATTATAACATTAGCAAGTAGAAATCAATTTTTCTCATTCCCCACTAAAGAAACATCCAAAAACATTCCTAAACGCGTAAAAGATTTGATTAAATAAATTACCTCTCTTTAGCCCTGTTTGTTATAAGCAGGGCTTTTATTTATATATTTGTTTCAGGGTTTTATCCTCATGATATTTCCCTTCATGTCGTCCTGAACTCGTTTCAGGACCTCACACACACAGCGTTACACTTGTATTCGTGTAAGATCCTGAACAGCGTGAAAATCGTATAGAATAATAACCCGATTTTCTACGCTTTCAGGATGACAAGTACTTTAATACCATTTACCTCTGTCACCCTGAAGGGGTAAATATTTATTTCAAGGTCTTATACGCATGGTATTTCCCTTCATGTCGTCCTGAACTCGTTTCAGGACCTAAAACAAGTCTTGTAAGAGATGCTGAAACCGCCCGCAATAAACGGATACGGCTTTGCCTTACATCCTCCGCTCAGCTTGTTCAGGGGAACATTACAAAATATCTGAAAACCTTTTAACAAAACTTTTTTATACATCCGAAAGTGCTTCAAGTGCAGCTATTTTCATGACATTAGCGTCAGGCGTTCTTCCGGTCCAGATTATTTGTGCCCTCTGTGCCTGCATTATAAGCATATCCAGCCCGCCTATAGTTTTTAGTCCATGCTTTTGTGCCATAGAAATAAGTTTGGTTTTAGTCGGATTATAAACTATATCATACACTATTGTTTCCGGATTTAATTTTTTTATATCACTTTCTTCTAAAGGACTTTCATTCATCATATATCCGCGCATTCCAATAGGGGTACTATTTACAACAATAGCTGTATGCGACAAATCTCTTATATTTTGTATTTGATACGCAGTAAATTTTACATCAGGAAACTGTGCGCGCAAATAATTTATCGTCTGACTTGCGTTTATAATATTTCTGGTATACATATCAATTTCCGATACGCCCAGCTCTGCCAGACCAACCGCAGCCGCCCGCGCTGCGCCGCCTGTGCCTAAAATAGATGCATTCTTATTCTTAAGATTATATTCAAGCGGGATTGCCATCTTAAACCCGTAAATATCTGTGTTATATCCGAATAATGTCTTATCCGCATTAATTTTTACGGTATTAACGCACCCGGCTATATTCGCATAATCATCTATTTCATCAAGGAATAACGAAACCGGAACTTTTAAAGGGATTGTAACATTAAACCCCGTATAATTCTGGGTTTTTAAAAATTTTATTCTTGATATTAAATCCTCGGGCGGGGTTTCTAAAACATCATAAACACCTTCAACATCCGTACTTTTCATTGCCGCATTATGAATTGCCGCTGATATAGAATGCCCCAGAGGATAACCTATTATACCTAGTTTAAACATTTCTCACTCCGAATATAGGTCTATTGTATCATATTTTTTTTCGTTTTAAAAGATATAATTTATATCAAATATAAAGCAGGAATATACAATAAAAATTAATTTTTGTTAAAATGGGGCATTAAAAAATTATTTTTGTTAAAATTGTATTGGTACAAAATGAAAAAACTGATTTTAACAGTATTACTTTTTATAATAAGTTTTGTAATAAATATTACGGGAGGGGTCAGGGCAGAAGATGTCCTGAAAATTAATTCCGTACATTTTGATAACTCTGACAAACTTATTTTTATATCGGCAGAAGCACCTGACGGCGGAAAAAGAGATATTAAAACCAATACTTTAAAACAGCCCAACAGAGTTTATTTTGATATAGAAAACGCTGTTCTTACCGGCACAAAACAGGATTATGTATTTGAAAGAAGTCCTATAATGGAAATTGTCGTATCTCAAAATACCGTTTCTCCTTCCGTTGTAAGGGTTGTTGTAACTTTAGAAGAAAACGCTTCACCGTCAGATCTCAAAGTTTCGCAAATTGACGGTAATATTTTAATAAAATACAACAAATTAAATATTACCGGAAACTATTTCAGAACAATATTCAGAGACTTTAAAAAATCCGCAAACGATTATTATGAATACTTGAAAATCTACTCACAAAAAGTAGAAAGAAACACCATTCCGATTGTCAAACCGGATACAGATAAAAAATTACTGGAAGAAATCCAATCTTCCATACAGAATACAACCCTCACAAATTCTGACGGTATAAACTATGACACCGTAAAAAAAACAAGTATAGATACCAATCTTAAAACCGGTTATTATCTTAAACTTGCCAAATATCAAAACAACGGTATTCTTATACAAGGATTGGGGCAAGCACAGATTGAAGCACCGTCATTCCTCTCTAATCCGTCAAGACTTGTTATTGACATGCCAAATACTTATGTAGAACCCGATATAAGAAACAAGGAAATCTCACTCGGAGAGAGCGGAGAAACCGTTAAAATCGGACAGTTTGAAGTAAACAAAGCACGCATAGTTATTACAACTAACCAAACTTCCAAATACTTACCGATATTTTCACCGGATAATCAATCCTTGTTTATTATAAATACCGACAAATTAAGTTCCGCATACGTTTCGCAAACTAAAACAAATATCAGCGGATATTACAATAAAAGAATTGACCGGTACACAAATGAATTTGTATTATCTTTTACCAAACCGGTTGTTGTTGGCGTAAGAAGAAACCCCGATTCCTTTACAGCATATTTTTTAAATGCCGTAAGCTATAATGAACAAGAATTTCAAAACGCACTTTCACAGGCAGGTGTAAAAGATGTTAAATTGTCTCTAATGTCCAACATAGGGATTAGAATGACCTGTCCTTTATCCAGGGATAAAATTATAAGATTTGACGAGAGTCCTGACGGTAAGGCTGTAAAATTTGTAGTAAGTTCACCGACTCCGGCACCAATTTTCAGAAACAAAAAACAAAAAGGTTCTATTGTTCTTGACGCAGGACACGGCGGAACAGATTACGGCGCAATACGTGCAGGAATTAATGAAAAAGACATAACTCTTGATGTAACCAAAATGGTTGAAGCAATGCTGCAGGAAAAAGGTTACAAGGTCTATATGACAAGAAGTGATGATAGCGGACCTTCTTTGCAGGACAGGGTTGATGTTTGTGAAAAGAAAAAACCTGATATATTCGTAAGTATTCACGTAAATTCATCCGTTAAAAATGATATTTACGGTATAGAAACTCACTGGTACCACGATTACAGCCTTGAACTTGCCCAAATCGTACACAAACATCTTATAAAAAATATTCCATCTACAAAAGACAGAGGATTGTTCCAGTCTAAATTTTATGTTATAAATCATACAACAGTTCCGGCAATACTCGTTGAAATGGGATTTATATCAAACGATGCGGAACGTGCCCAGCTTGTAACGGAAAAACGCAAGCAGCAAATAGCAAAATCAATAGCTGAGGGTATAATTGAGTACATTAATTCTAAAAAATAGCAGAGAATTACCCGTTGGTTTTTGTGACTCGGGAGTTGGCGGTTTATCAGTTTTTGCAAAGTTCAAAAATATCATGCCGGCAGAAAATACCATATATTACGGAGATTTAAAGAACGTTCCCTACGGCTCTAAATCAAAATCCGAAATCATAGGATTTTTAAAAAATATACTTGATTTCTTTAAATCAAAAAACGTTAAAGCCGTCGTTCTCGCTTGTAATACTACATCTGCCGTTGCGTATGATGAAATAAAAGACAACTATGATTTTCAAATATACCCCATTATTCAATCATCAGCCAAAATTCTGGCAGAATTGAATATTAAAAAGCTGGGAGTTTTTGCAACTACCGCAACAATAAAATCAGGAGCTTACGAAAAAGAAATAAAAAAATATAATCCCGATATGCAAATATACACAAAAGCATGCCCCGGATGGGTTGAAATTGTTGAAAATAAAACATTTAATACTAAAGAAAGTATTGAACTTGTAGCAAAATATTTTAACGAAATAATGGAATATAAACCGGAAAAAATAGTTTTAGGCTGCACACACTATCCGTTTCTTACGGGCATGCTCTCAAAACTCTCTGATAGCAGTATTTTTATCGACCCTGCTGCCTTTTTTGCAGATTTTATAAAAAAAGATTTGATTAATAAAAACATAAATAATTTATCAAAAAAAATAGGAAACGAAGAGTTTTATGTAAGCGCAAACCCTCAACAATTCAAAGTTTCAGGTGAATTATTTTATAGTATAAAAAACAATCCGGTATTACTATAAATTCAACTAAATAAAAGTTAATAATCTTTTGCATGAGATATACGATTTTAGTATTATAAAAAGTATGGGAACAGCAGTTAATGAAGCAGTCGAAATTTGGGATAGTGTAAAAGAGGAACTAAAAAAAACAGTTCCGGAAACTTCTTATCCATGGATAATGCCGCTTGAACCGGTAGGTTTTGAAGATGATAAAATCACTTTCTTAACCGGTGCTTCTTTTGCTGTACAAATTATAAGAAAACACCACTACAAACAAATAACCGACGCTTTTAAAGCGGTAACAGGCAGAGATATCAAGTTTGATATTATAGTTGATTCAAAAAAATCGGAAGAATTAAAAAAACAAACAGAAAAAATAAACAAAAAATATTTTGATAAAGAAACCCGCGAACGTGCAATGGACAACCTTGCAATAATGCAATCCGCGGCAAATTTAAATCTTAAATACAAGTTTGAAAACTTTGTTGTAGGTGAAAACAACAAAATGGCTCATGCCGTTGCTTATGAGGTGGCAAAAGAGCCTTGCAAAAAATTTAATCCTCTGTTTATATACGGCGGCTCCGGTTTAGGCAAAACCCACTTAATGCAAGCTATCGGGCATTATATTATTACACACTACCCGAAGATGAAAATCAGATATATTAAAACAGAAGAATACGTTAACGAACTAATAAACAATCTGAGAATGGGCGGAAATTCAGCAGAAAGAATGTCTAAATTCCGTCAAAAATACAGAAACGTAGATGTACTGCTCATTGATGATATTCAGTTTGTCGAATCAAAAGAACGTACAATGGAAGAAATCTTCCATACTTTTGACACGCTTTATAATAAAAACAAACAAATAGTAATAACTTCCGACCGTCTGCCAAAAGATATTCCAACCCTTACTGACAGATTGCGTTCAAGATTTGAAATGGGCATAATAGTAGACCTCCAGCCGCCTGATTTTGAAACAAGGGTAGCTATCCTTAAAAATCTGGCTTCGCACGAAAGAACAGAAATGCCAGATGATGTTTGTGAATATATTGCCAAAAATTTCTGCGACAATGTACGAGAATTGGAAGGCGTATTTAATAAAGTTTCCGCATACGCAAGTATAAGCGGAGTTCCGATAACATTAGAATTTGCAAAATCTACTCTCAAATGTGAAGAAAACAAAAAGAAAATAACAATAGATGAAATAGCAAAAGTTTGCGCTGAATATTATAACGTAACAATAAAAGATTTAAAAAGTACCCAGCGCTCCCAAACTATATCTCTTGCAAGACAGGTTGCAGTTTACTTAACACGTGAAACTACAGGCATGAGCTATGTTAATATCGGAGAGTTTTTTGAAAAAAAACACCCGACAATGTTATTCTCTTATGAAAAAATTAAACAGGAACTAATCACTGACCGCCGTTTAAGAGAAGATGTCAGAGAAATTAAACAGGCGCTTAAACTCGAAGTATAAAAAGATTATTAAAACTATAAAGCAAAATCACCGTGTTTTTTAATATGCTCAATAAGTCCGCCGTCATTTAAGAGTTTAACCATAACATCAGGCAGTGGCTGGATTTGAATAATAGTACCCTTTGTAAGGTTATTTATAACACCTGATTTTATATCCAAATCAAGTTCATCCCCCGCATCAATACCATCAGTATCACATTCAATAGCCAGAAGTCCTATATTGATAGCGTTTCTGTAAAAAATACGGGCAAAACTCTTTGCAAGTACTGCTCCAACGCCGGCAATTTTTATAATTTGAGGTGCATGTTCGCGGGAAGAACCAAGACCAAAGTTTGACCCGGCAACAACAAAATCACCTTTCTTCATGTTTTTTGCAAAATTTTCATCAGCATCTTCCAGTACATGTTTTGCAAATTCATTCAAATCAGAACGCAGGTGAAACAGCCTGCCCGGTGCAATATGGTCTGTTGATATATTATCGCCAAATTTAAAAGCCTTACCAGTTAATCCCATTTTTAGCCCCCATTACTATTCTATTATATTCTACACGCGAAGTTGTACCGGCATTATCAAATACAGGTAATCTTCTTCGCTCTTAGGTCTTAAAACTGCGGCAGAAAGGTTTGTATTCATTTGTATCAATACTTCTTCCACTTCAGCTATCTTTAGAAAATCAAGAAGATACCGGTAATTAAATGCTATCAATAAATCTTCACCGCTGTATGATATCTCTATTTTATCTTCGCTGGCACCTGCATCCGGTGTATCAGCGTTCATTTTTAATACGCCGTCAGTAAATTCAAACTTAACTATACTTGTTTTTTCATCAATCATAGTAGAAACTATTTCAAGAGCGGAAATCAGTTTATCACGATTAACAAGCGCCTGCTTACCGAAACTTGTCGGAATAAGCTGATTATATTTAGGATATTGTCCTTCCATTAGTCTGGATATTAACTTTGTTGTACCTGTTTTAAATATTATTCTTGATTTTTCTTTTGAAATAGTAACATTTTCATCTTCCACATAAGATGTCATTCTTATAAATTCCGATAATATTTTAGACGGAACTATCATGGAAAAATCTTTATTCTCATCATTTTTAACAAACTCTTTTGCTCTTGCAAGTCTGTTACCGTCAGTGGACGCCATTTCCAAAATTTTATCATTTATTGAACAAATAACACCTGATAAAAGGTTATTTGTCTCATACCCTGCCGCGGCAAAACTTGTCATTTTTGCACAGGTTACAAAAGGTTTCATTTCTATTTCTATAGTTTCACCTTCCGTTAATTCATCTTCAATAACAGGAAACTCGGCAGCAGAAATACCTATGATATCAAATTTTGATTTTCCGCTTGTTATAACGGCTATATTATCTTCGTTTATTTCAAAATTAACCGGTGCATTTCCCAGTCTTGAAACAATATCGGAAAGACGTTTTGCAGGAAGAGTTATTTTACCCTCCTGCTCAACCTGACAATTAATATTTGTAACAACAGTCAAATCAAAACTTGTTGCCGATAATTTTAAAGTATCTGCTGAAACACTTTCAATAAGAACATTAGCAAGAACAGGTTGCAAACCTTTCGGAACAGTTGCACGTTCAACAATTTTCAGACCATTTAAAATAACTTCTTTATCTACTGAAAACTTCATTATTATTTACTCCTTAGTTAAATTCATTTTTTACGACGAAACTTTTTATAATATCCCCTAAACCGGAACTATCACATACAATTATAGTATAAAATCAAAAAATATACTATAAATTTAATTTATAACCGCCGCCGTACACAGTTTCAATATATTTTTTACCGTCAGAAACTTTATCAATTTTACTTCTTAAATGTCTGATATGAACTCTTATTGTTTCAAGATTATCGTCAGGCTCATACCCCCAGATATCTTTTAAAAGTTTTGAGCCGGAAACTATTGTTCCATGATTTTGAAAAAGAACATTAAATATATCAAACTCTATCGGGGTAAGTTTCTGGATTTTATCATTAATTTTTACGCTGTAATTTTCAGGCAAAAGGGTTATTTCTTTATAGGTCAAAAGTTCTCGTGTCGCTGCCGATTTAGGTATTTTATCAGAACGTTTAAGCAGCGCTCTTATACGAACCATAAGTTCTTCTATTTCAAAAGGTTTGCATAAATAATCATCCACACCTGTATCAAAACCTTTAACTTTGTCATTAAGCTGAGAAAGCGCCGTAAGCATGATAATGGGAGTATCAGCTATTTCAGGACACTGGCGAATTCTCTGGGCAACGGTAAACCCGTCAACTTCCGGCATCATGACATCAAGAACTATACATGACGGTTCTTCCTGTTTTGCGGTCTGAAATCCGTCTATACCGTTAAAACACTGTATTACTTTATATCCTGCAAGTTCAAGATTGATTTTTATAAGCTCATTTATTGCTCTGTCATCATCTATTACTAAAATCTTATTTGCCATCTTAATTATTATTGTAGAAAAAATGTAAATAATTGTCTATAAGTTGTTTGTTTGTGTAAATAAGTTTTGATTTGTCTGTAAAATACAAAATCTTGGTAAGTTTTTGACATCTTTTGACATTTTTTTTAACCGGAATTCTACAATCTTTTGACAATCAAAAATCTTATTATTACTACCTTTTGGATATTTATCTACAAAACTTTTTTGCTTATTACTATGATTATT
>CASELB010000073.1 GCA_949288685.1 uncultured bacterium | reverse complement strand
CCCGTCAGAAAGAACTGCAATAAGTTCCCCTCTTTCAGGATAGCGTTTTGACATAAAACAATCACCAAAAGCATTTTGACCGTATTTTTTTTCCTGCGCACAATCAATATCTATAAACATTATGACTCCTTCTTATCTTTTGAAGTATCATAATCCTCAGCGATTGTACTTAACAGCAGTTCCGTTTCAACCATGTGTTCCCCGAGAAGTGATGCAATTTCCTGAACAATCGCAATATTTTTGGAAATAACCTCCTGCGCTCTGTGTGCAATCTGCTCTCTGCCGAGTTCGGACTGTGTAACATCAGTTATTACCGCACCTACAAGTTCATTTTTTTCAATAGAAAATGCCGTAATGTCATACAATTTGTCCTTAACCTGATAACGCTCTTTATGAACATCATTTGAAGTTTTCAGGGTTTGTTTAAATATATCGGCAAAATCGACAATTCTGTCAATACAAGCACCGTTTACCCCTTCAGGACGCTCTGCAAAAACTTCATACATATCACCGCAAAACATTTTCATAAACGCCTGATTGGATTCAACTATCTTTAAATCACTGTCAACCATAACAATAGCTGACGGCATACATCTAAGCATAGCCGCAGCCTTACGCATAGCAATCTTACGCATATAAGACACGCACATAGAAGGCTCCGCATCTCCGGCCAGCATTGCAGCAGCCAGCTCTCGACAGGTATTGTACCCGCAGCCGCCACAGTTTAGTTCATCCTCTTCCGTATGTTTACCTATCTTCCTTAAGGTATCTACTATCTTTTCAGTACTGAATGTAGGATGCTCCAGTTCTTTTGTCTTATACTCTTCCTCTGCAACAGTCTTAGGCTCTTTAGGAATTTCCTCCCGCTCTTTTACTTTTGATAAAATATCTGACACCCTCAAGATTTCAGGCTTTTTAGTAGAGCTGCAAGGACCTGCAAGGCATCCGCCGTTACAAGCAAGTGCTTCTATAAATATTTTTTTATTCATTGTATCGGGATTTAAGCCGGCAAGTGCTTTTTCAAGATTTTCAATGGAACTTATATTTAAAAGCTGTACCCCGTTATCCCCGCCGCCTTTTTTAATGGTTTCATTCATACCGCCTTCTACTGCATACAATGTTCCTTCACAGGCTGTTTCAGGTACAAAATACTCATCACTGTTAAATTCTATTGATTGTGTAGAGCCAAACTCTTCTGTTACCCAGTATTTTAATTCTTCAAAAGTAAGAGCTGCACTTATTAAATCAGGATGTCTGTCAGATTCGTTTTTCTTTGCAATACAAGGTCCGATAAATACAACTGCAATCTGTTTTCCGTACATTTCTTTAAGCAGTTTTGCATGGGTTAAGGCAGGTGATGCAATCGGAACAATATTATTTATAAATCTCGGATTATAAAGTCTTATATAATCTACAACTACAGGACAGGCAGAAGAAATAAACAGCCCCTTATCATACTGCGCCATTATTTTACTGGTTTCTATAGAAACCTCCTGCGCTCCTAGAGCAGTTTCGCTAACATGAGAAAATCCGAGTTTTTTAAGTATAGAAATCATCTTTTCAGGACTGTGTTCAAATATTCCCGCCCAGCTTGGCGCAAGTGATACATAAACCTCTTTTTGCGCCCTGAACAGATTTTTTACTTTTTCAATATCGTTTCTTACACGTTTTGCGCTGCTCGGACAGGTTTTAACGCAATGACCGCAGGCTATGCATTTTTCCGGCATAACAGACGCGTGTCCATCCTGTATCTTAATAGCTTTTACATGACACTCTCTTACACATTTATAACAGTCATGGCACTCGTTATTTAATGTGTATACAGGATACAATTTATCCATATTAACCCATTTACCCCCTTATCCCTTTTCTACTAAAAACCTGTAAGCTGACTATAAACTAGAAACTGCTTGTTCGTCTCTTATTTTATCCAGAATTTCTTTCAGTTTAACAGCGGTCATATTATTGTAAACAGTACCATTTATAATAATATTAGGACCGTCAGCACATTTCCCCTCACAACGGGAGCCGGAAATCTCAACTTTTGCATCAAGATTATTCAATCTTATATAATCTTCTATATAATTTAAGTGATCCTCATTGCCTCTTGCAAAACAAGCGCTACCGAGGCAAACTACTATATTAACTTCTTTACTCATTTAATTCCAGTACCATATTTTTTATAATCAGTATAGAGCATATCTTCCATAAAAGCAACCGGATTATAAATTTTAGTATAAATGTATGAAATCCAATCCGGTAAACAAATTTTGATTGATT
Source organism: uncultured bacterium (assembly GCA_949288685.1). Taxonomy (GTDB): domain Bacteria; phylum Cyanobacteriota; class Vampirovibrionia; order Gastranaerophilales; family Gastranaerophilaceae; genus CALUTH01. The sequence goes on along the minus strand of CASELB010000073.1, from coordinate 2,007 downwards.
TTACCCTGTAATTGTGACATAATCTAATTAAATTCGGTGTTATTTAACAAAGGAGAAAATATGCCCGCACTAACAAGAGATCATTCAGATTGGGTTAAGGTAGACAGTATTATTGAAAGCTATGAAGGAAAAAAGTCAAACCTTATTGCTATACTGCAAAAGGTTCAGGAAGAATTCCGCTACCTGCCCGAGGACATTTTAACTTACATCGGCACAAAAATAGAAGGATTATCCCCTGCTACAGTTTACGGTGTCGCAACTTTTTATGCCCAGTTTTCACTGGAACCGAAAGGTAAGTACATTATTAAATGCTGTGACGGAACAGCCTGCCACGTTCGCGGTTCAATGCCTGTTTACACTTCGCTTAAACAGCGTTTCGGACTTGAAGATGGCACATTTACGTCTCAAGACGGATTGTTTACTTTAGAAACAGTAAGCTGCCTCGGTGCCTGCGGGCTTGCGCCTGTTGTTGTTATTAATGATAAAGTTTACCCGCAAATGACAACTGATGCTATGAAAATTATTATTGATACAATTCTTGATGAAGAACACAGCGCATAGTTAATTATTTTTTCACACTAGTTATAAGGATTAAAATATGGGAACAAATACTATAAATATTAATATTCACGAGGAACAACAGCGCGCCGAGGAGAGTATAAAAGCTCAAGGGCTGCGTGTTCTTGTATGTAACGGAACCGGCTGTATTGCTAACGGCTCCAATGATGTTATTGCAAAATTTAAAGAACTCGGGGCAGATGTTTCTATTCTGACCCAGCACGATAAGGTAACAATTGTACCAACAGGCTGCCACGGTTTCTGTGAGCAGGGTGTTCTTGTTATCATTCCTGATTTAAATATTACCTATGTAAAAGTTAAACCGGAAGATGTAGAAGAAATAGTCGACAGCCACATAAAACAGGGTAAGCCTGTTGAACGGCTGCTTTATACTTCTCCGCAAACAGGTGAAAAAGTTTATAAAAACGAAGATATAGAATTTTACGCAAGGCAGTCAAGAACAACACTTCAAAACTGTGGTGAAATTAATGCGGAATGCATTGATGAAGCTATTGCTAAACACGCTTATGAAGCACTTGCAAAAGTCTTACAAGAAAACAATCCGGAAGCTGTTATTCAGGAAATTGAAAAATCAGGCTTAAGAGGCAGAGGCGGCGGCGGATTCCCGACAGGAAGAAAATGGAGATTCACAGCCGCAAACAGAGGCGGAAAATCTTATGTTGTTTGTAACGGCGACGAAGGCGACCCGGGTGCTTTTATGGATAGAAGCGTTATGGAAGGCGACCCGCATAAACTATTGGAAGGTATGGCTATTGCCGGCTTTGCAATCGGTTCTGATGAAGCATACATTTATGTAAGAGCTGAGTACCCGCTTGCTATTAAACGATTAAGAATTGCAATCAAGCAGGCAGAAGAACGCGGGTTCTTAGGCAAAAATATTATGGGAACGGATTTTAATTTTGAAATCCATATAAAAGAAGGCGCCGGAGCTTTTGTCTGCGGTGAAGAAACTGCACTTATGGCGTCAATAGAAGGTGAACGAGGTATGCCGAGACCTAAACCGCCATTTCCTGCTAACAAAGGATTATTTGGCAGACCAACCTTGATAAACAATGTTGAAACCCTTGCTAACGTTCCGGATATTATAAGAAAAGGTGCTGACTGGTTTAGTTCTTTCGGAACCGAAACTTCTAAAGGAACAAAAACTTTTGCTCTAACCGGTGAAGTTAACAATACAGGACTTATTGAAGTTCCGATGGGAACAACTTTACGCGAAATAATATTTGATATCGGCGGCGGAATCCGAAACGGTAAAAAATTCAAAGCAGCACAAATCGGAGGTCCGTCAGGAGGCTGTTTAACGGAAGAACATTTAGATCTTCCGATGGATTATGACAGTCTTATTAAGGCAGGCGCAATGGTTGGCTCCGGCGGTCTTGTTGTAATGAATGAAGATACCTGTATTGTGGAAGTTGCCCGGTTCTTTAT
>CASELB010000072.1 GCA_949288685.1 uncultured bacterium | reverse complement strand
GTCTGATTGAATAAGCCCTCCGGGAGTTATGTAGCCGCCCATCCCGTTAGATTGAATATGACCCTTTGGCGTAAAGTACCCTCCTGCGCCATCAGGGGTAATATGTCCGTTCGGAGTTATATACCCGCCGGCTCCGTCAGGCATCATATAACCGCCGGCATTTACCGCTATACCGGATATTAAGATAAGGATTAATATTAAAACTGTCTTTTTTGTCATTCCAATCTCCCGTTTGTAATTATTTTAATGCATAATCGGAATTTTATCAATGTAAGTTGATTGGAGATGCCGGTAGGAAAAATAATCTGTAATATTGAACAGGGTGAACAGGGAATGTAGGGCATCTCGGTATACTTATCACGGGGCACGTTTCAACATCTGTGGTAAATTTCGTGAGAGACCCTGAACCAATTGGTGACAGCCGATTCAGGTCATGCTGAACTCGTTTAAGCATCTCTTGCTAGACTTGTTTTAGACCCTGAAATAAATTCAGGTGTCATGTCTCTTCCTGTCGTGCTGAACTTGTTTCAGCATCTCGGACAGGATTTGTATTAGATCCTGAAACCTCTTGGTTGTTCGCGATAAACGGCGTTACGTGTTGAAAACTCAACGTTTCCAACACTCCAGCCTCCGCTCGCAATCCGCAAATTCAGGATGACATGTCCATTTCTGTCACCCGGAATAAGTATTTTGCTATATAAATCCCGCACAGTTTTATTATAAATTAGTAAAAATATCAATTTAATGTATAATATATTTATGGTTGACAATTTTGACGGTGCACAAAATAGTTCAAATCCCTTTGCTGCCGGCGGCGAAGATATTGAACTGGATTTTAATAAAACGGAAGACGATACAATCCCTATGCTTGCAGCCGGTGAACACAGGTTGAATGATTTGGACAGTAATCTTTTTAGCGAAAGTGCCTACAAAGGTGTAGATGATGAGATATTTCGTCTTGAGTATAAAATTAATAAACTTGAAAATAAATTGAAAAAAGTCCAGTTAAGTATTGCAAGTGCCGCTGCTATCAATGATTTTCAGCAACTGAACATTTTAAATGGCAAGAAAAAACAGTACGAAAAAGAATTGCAGTCTCTATATAAAATTTATAATAACCAGAGTATTCCGTCAAAACTCTCAGGAGAAATACTTAACCTTGTGACGCAGGTGCCGGATAAATCTTCAGGATTAATACAAAAAGCTGCAGATTTTTTGAATAAATATATTTTTTCAAAAGTTTCCGATAAATTTGACTCGGCTCTTCATATAAAAGAGGCGCTTATTAAACTTGAAAATATAAATAAGAATGTGGATGACCTTGTGTCTATGCAGACACCTTACGGGGAGTCTTCAAAAAAATATGAACGTTTGCTGCAGTATTTGAATAAAGCAAATACGATACAATATCAGATTTCTCAAATGGTGGAAGGCAAGGAAAAATAATAACAGCAGCTATGCTAAAAGGAGAGTTTATTATGAACAAAAATCTTGTGGTTGACAAGTCAAAGTGTATATCTTGCGGTTTATGTATAAAAGATTGTATATCCCATTCACTGGGATTTGGTGAAGATAACAAACCGCAATTTGTACCGGGCGGAGAGGAACGCTGTATTGCCTGTCAGCACTGTCTTGCAATTTGTCCGGTCGGCGCTGTTTCAATACTTGGAAAGTCACCTGAAAATTCGGAACAGTTGCAAAAACCTGACCCGCAGTCTGTATTAAATGCTATAAAGTACAGGCGCAGCACAAGGATTTTTAAAAATGAAACGGTTTCTGCCGGAATAATTGATAAATTAAAAGAGGCTCTTAACTATACTCCGACAGGTTGTAATGACCGCAGACTTTTATTTACGATAGTTGATGATAAAAATGAGACGGATAAAATAAGAAGTTATGTTATTAACAAACTTGTACGTCTGTTGAGATTTATCCCCTTTGCAGGGGCTGCAAAAAAGTTTGCTCATTATAAAAAAATGCTTGTAAACGGTCAGGATGTAATTTTCAGAGGCGCGCCGCATTTTATTGTAGCATCTTCACATAACAATGCTCCTTGCGGGGATATTGATCCTGTTATAGCTTTGAGTTATTTTGAGCTTTATGCCAATTCTCTCGGGCTTGGTACTTGCTGGTGCGGGTTTGCTGAGGCTTGTTTTAAGATTATGCCGGAGTTGAAAAATATACTTAATATTCCGAAAGATTACAAACCGGTTTATGTTATGCTCTTTGGCCCGCCGGATGTTAAGTATTCCAGAACTACCCTGCCGGATAGTTATAAATACGTCAGACCGGATACTGATGCTATAAAATAATAGAGAAATATTCCAATGTATGATATAATTCTGTTGGAGAGTGAATTATGAGAAGAAGAAAATGTAAAATAACTTTTGTTGCTCATGGCGCAACTGTTCATAGCGAAGAATTTATTTATTCAGATAAAGAACAATATCCGCCGTTGTCTGAATTAGGTGAGTCCGAAATTCAGAAAGTCTGTGAATATTTGCAGAACAGGGGGTTGAAAGCTAACAAAATTTATTCTTCTCCGGCTTTGCGCTGTACTCAGACTGCTGAACTGGTTACTAAGGTTTTCAGGACTAAGTTTGAATCTTTGCCGGAACTTTATGAACGTAAATGCGGTGATTGGAACGGGCTGTCAATTGATTCTGTATTTATAAAATATCCGGAACTTAAAGAAAAACCGTTTGACCTTTTACAGTTTACGCCGAATGGCGGCGAGGAACTGCACGCTTTTAATAAAAGAGTCGGTGATATTATTGATAAAATTGTAGAAGCTCAAATAGGCAATCGTATTATTATTGTTACTTATCCGAGCGTCATTCAGGCGGCTGTTGCTAATGCACTTGAATTGACTAAAGGTAATCAGGCTAAAGTGCTTATTAAGACCGGCAGCCTTACTCAAATAAGTTATTTTTCTAACTGGGCAAGTGTTATTTACACCGGTTATGTACCGTTATAAGGTGTGTGATGTTTCTATTTGTGCTTTCAGTTATTTTAGTCGCTCTAAGTTCCTGCTTTTTAACATCAATACTTAAGCCGCGGAATTTCTTGGCGGGTTTTATTTATTTTTGTACTGCCGCATTTGCTCAAATTATCCTGGTAACGGAACAGTTGTCCCCTTTTAAATGGCTTTATGCTTCCGCCTTTATTTTTTTACAGGTTGTTTTGTTAATTTTTATATTATTTATATGGTTTAAAACAGGCAGACCGGTATTTAAACATTCCCCTGTAGCGGAATTCAAAAGAATTGTAAAATCTGTTTTTTCCGATAAAGCACTGCTGGTTTTAAGTGTAGGTTTTATATTCTTTTTAATTGTTTCACTGTTTTTATGTGTAGTTATGGAAATCAGAAGCGGTGATGCGGAAGTTTATCATGCTGCCCGCAGTCTTTTCTGGGTTAAAAATCATTCTATAAATCATTTTTTTACACCGCAGGTCAGGATGCTTGCATTCCCCGTAAATTCTGAAATTCTTTATACCTGGGTTATACTTTTTACAAACAAGATGTTAGCATTAAGTCTGTTTAGCTTTACCGGTTTTATACTTGCAATTTCATCACTTTTCGGGCTGATGAGTAATTTTTGTATTAAACGCCGTTTGTGGGTGATTTTTGTTGTATCTTCTCTGGCTTCAGTGCTTGTACAGGTATCAGGAACGGAAACGGATATTATTATTGCAGGTTTGGTCCTATCTTCTATGTATTTGTTTAAAGAATCGCTTTTGATAATTCAGGCTGAAAGTAAAATTTCTTCCCGCTCTCTCATTCCTGTCTTGATGTCGGCATTGTGCTATGCAATTGCTTTAGGTACAAAAACTACCGCTTTTTTCCTTATTCCTGCTGTTGCATTATTTATGATTTATTATTCATACAGGTTTTTGAAAAAGGATTTCTTTAAGCCGTTTTTATATTTTCTGGGTTTCGGGCTGGTTAATTTTGTACTGTTTTCGGCTTACAACTATATTGAAAATGTTTTGTGGTTTTCAAATCCTTTAGGCTCATTTAATACAATAGAAATGCATAAAAATTATTACGGGTTAAAAGGTATGTTTGCCGGTATAATTAAAAATTCCGTATTATTTTTTGATTTTACCGGATTTACCTGGAATGAGGCAGCCGGCAAAGTTATTATCCCGTTAAGGGATTTTATTCTTTATAATTTGCATTTATCTGATGTTCCTGACGGGATAAACTCAGGCAACTCAAATGTTCTTAATAGTGCTATTATGGCGCCGTTGATGGGGTGCGGACTTTTAGGGTTGGTTGTATTTATTCCGTCGCTTATTTTTTCGTTGATTGCTCCGGTATTTAAGAAAAATAAAAACCGTATAGAATACTTTGTTTATGCATTAATGTTTGTTATTACATTTGTTGTTATGTCATATTCAATTGTTTTTATGACTTATAATAACAGATTTATAGCTTCGTTTATTCTTGTGTCGGCTCCTGTTATCGGGTGGACATATTTCCGTAAGTTTAAATTAGGGAAGTGGATGATAACGCTTATTGCAATGTTTTATTTGACGCTTGTTTCTACTCACCTCTGGCATCAGCCGGCAGTAAAAATTTTTGATGCATTATTTTTTAAACATCAGACATTAAAGGAAATTCAGGACCGTGAGCACTGGGCGCTTTATAGTAAAAATACAGACCGTATTTCAATCGAAACAAAAATTGCAAATCTTGTCCGCACTTATCCGAAAGAGACAAAGTTTGTTATATTTCCTAATTACAGTACGTATTTTGCAACGCTTGCCAAACTTAATAATGAAGGATATCACGTTGATATAGAAGCTATGGAAATTTTTGATGTTAACAAATTTGAATATTATGATGTTGTAATTTACGGGATTAATACACAGTCTGCCAATGTAGCATATAATTATGAAAGGAACAAAAATTCTTACAAAATAAAAAACGGTAAAATTTTCTTTGAAAATGAGAGTGCTCCGGTTAATTGTATATATTTTTCACGTAATAATGGTGTAATACAATCCGGCAGTAATGCAAATCCTACGGGCGCACAGTGTTCCTTAAGCGGGAAATACTTGTATAATCTCGGGTACAGATTGGATAACATTATTTACAAAGATGCTGAAAATGAGAACGGGACGGCACTTTTAGAGTATATGTTTCTTAAGAAATAGGGTGAATTTTTTATAATTTATATTATACTGTTGGTATGAAAAATTTTATTGCTCTTGTGGATTGTGATTCGTTTTTTGTTGCGTGTGAACAGGTTATAAAACCCGAACTTGTCGGGCTGCCGGTGTGTGTATTAAGCAACAATGACGGGTGCGTTATTTCTCGCTCCAAAGAGGCAAAGCAGACCGGTGTTAAAATGGGGATGCCGTATTTTATGGCAAAAAAGGAATTTCCGGAAGTTATATATTTATCCGGACATAAAGACCTTTATGGCGAAATATCGGCTAAAGTTATGGACAAACTCCGTACATATTCGCCTTATGTTGAAGTTTATTCTATAGATGAGGCATTTATTGATTTAACAGGTACGACTAGGCTTTATAATAAAAATTACGAAGAAATAGTAAGAATGATAAGGAGTGAAGTTAAAGCAGAAACGGGAATAACAGTATCAATAGGGCTTGCCTCATCAAAAACCCTTGCAAAACTCGGCAGTGATAAGGCAAAACAGACAGGCGGAATTTTTATTGTAAAAGACGAAGATATAGAAAAGTTATTAAAAGAAACAGCAATTGATGAAATATGGGGAATAGGTAAAAGACTTAAAAAAACTCTTATTCAAAGAGGTGTTTTAAATGCCTATGATTTTGTTTCCAAGCCGGATAATATACTCCAATCCATGCTGGGGGTTGTCGGGCTTAATCTTAAACATGAACTTCTCGGGCAATGTACGTCTGCAGTTAACCCGCAAGAGGAGCAGCCTAAATCAATCCAGCATACATCAGCATTAAAAGAATTTACCCGTGATAAAAATATACTTAAAACGGCTATAAATACTCATATTCATAGTGCCTGTTCAAAATTGAGACGTTACGGGCTTTTAACTGCTAATATCGGGGTAATGCTCAGGACAAAAGATTTTCAAGTGACAACTCTCAGTAAAAAATTGATTGAAAGTACAAATTTTGAACTTGAAATTCAAAAAACGGTCTTTGAACTTTTTGAAAAATTGTATAAATCAGGTGTTATTTACAGAAGCACGGGTGTGTACCTTGGCGATTTTGAGCCAGAGAACAGTAAACAGCTTACTTTGTTGAATGAAAACGGGGAGCGGAATAGTAATCTTGCCCGTTGCATTGATAAGATTGAGGCAAGGTTTGGTAAAAACTCTATAAGAACAGGATTTTAATGATATTTTAATGGGATATTAATCTTAATCCTGTAATTCCGCAAATAATAAGTCCTATGCATAGTAGACGTGCTGCTGTTGCAGGTTCTTTAAATATAATTATTCCAAGTATTACAGTTCCTAGCGTTCCTATTCCTGTCCATACGGCGTAAGCTGTTCCGAGCGGCAGACTTTTTAGTGCAAGTGCAAGAAAATAGAAACTTGCTATCATACAAACGACAGTTATTGTTGATATTACAGGATTAGTAAAACCGTGTGACAGTTTTAGACCTATTGCCCAGCTTATTTCAAAAACTCCCGCTATTAATAATACAATCCATTCCATAAAATTCTCCTTTATACTTAATTAGCCTGAGAGATATATTTAAATATCTCCCAGGCTTTTATCCTTCCGTGTACGTAAAATATTTTTACGTTTTTTCTCTCGGTCCAGACCGGAAAGCTCCGCGGAACCCTAGAAAATTATTTTACAGAAAAATGATAACATTCTTATCTTATATTGTCCAGATCTTGTTTATCTATCCATTCTAATCTTTTGAACTCTTTAACAGGTTGTGAAGATAGTTAAAAAAATATTAATTCTAAGCGGTTTTAGTGTTTTTTGTATTAATATGATTATTGGAGATAATTATGCAATACAAAGACTATTATGAGATATTGGGTGTAAAACGTGATGCAAGTGCACAGGAAATAAAATCCGCGTACAGAAAACTTGCTCGAAAATATCACCCGGATGTAAATAAAACAAAAGAGGCGGAAGCTAAATTTAAAGATATAAATGAGGCTTATGAAGTTCTTTCCGATACTAATAAACGTAACAGGTACGACAGCCTTGGTTCAAACTGGCAGGGAGGTGCTGAATATACTCCGCCGCCGGGTTTTGAAAACTTTAGTTTCAACTTCAATAACGGCGGTGCGCAAACTTTTGAGTTTGGCGGTTCAAGCGGGTTTTCAGACTTCTTTAGTTCACTGTTTGGTGATATGATGGGCGCTGCCCAGACCTCTTCAACCCGCGGTCGTTCAAGAAGCGGTTTTTCCGGATTTGATTTTGGCAATGCCGGATTTGGCGGACAGGAATTTACTTCACGAAGTGCCGGAAGCAGTCGTCAGTCAAAGCAGCAAACTTCTGCCGAAAACCTTGATATTACAAAAAATATTAACTTAACGGCTAAAGAAATTTTTGACGGCGGCACTGTAAGTATCTCCTTCACTCAAATGGATAAGTGTACTTACTGTAACGGCGCAGGCTATTGTTCCCATTGCGGCGGTACGGGTATAGTTTCCACTCCAAAGTCAGTAAAGGTTAAAATTCCTAAAGGTGTAAAAGAAGGACAAAAAATAAGACTTAAAGGTGAAGGGCGTAAAGACGATTACGGCAGAACCGGTGATTTGTATCTTGTTGTCCATTTTAAAGACAGTAACTATCAAATTGACGGCGCTGATTTGACCAAAGAAGTTGAGGTTACGCCGCCTGTTGCTGTTCTTGGCGGGCAACGCGAAATAGAAACTCTGCACGGTAAAATTAATATAAAAATCCCTGCAGGTGTATCCTCAGGAAAAACATTGAGGCTTAAAAAACTCGGATTGCCAAAAGACGGCAGTTACGGAGATTTGAATGTGAAAATAAAAATTGTTATCCCTGAAAAACTCTCAAGCAGGGAAAAAGATTTGTATAAACAGCTTGCAGAGTTTGAAAAATAATTGTTAAACCGCGGAAGTATTTAATTTCGCGGTTTATTTATATTTTTTATGTCTTCGGCGGTAAGTTTTGAATGATTAATTATAATATGCTTTCCGACAAATTCAAGCTGTCCTGTTGATAAAACTTCCGAATCGGAGAAATCGGCGCTCCCGCCAATATACTTTAATGCCCCGAGTGTTTGTATGCGGGAATTGTTAAAATATGCATTTCCGCCTATATATTCTATATTTTTTAATACTTCCAGAATAGAGTTTTCAAAATCTGCCCATTTGCCTATTCTTTTTAGTTTCCCCGTAGAGTTTACTATTGAGTTTGCAAAATTGGCGTATCCGCCTATTTCTTCAAGCTCGCCGAGTGACATAACTACTGACTCTTCAAAATCAGCGTAATCTCCTATTCTTTTTAACTTGCCAAGGTTTGTAACTCCTGTTTCGGAAAATTTTGCAAAAGTACGAATTTCAGAGATGTTTTCAAAAAGTTTGTTTTCATCAATCCCTAAATCTTCTATACTAATATTTTCAGGTATTTTTTCGGGCTTTTCATACTTACCCAGGCTAAGTGTGCCGTCATGTTTTATTTTAGGCTCAAAACCGAGATAATTTGTTATAATGAACGGTCTCTCCTTATTTATTTCGTTTAGCCCCATTGCATTTTGAATATTTTTTACTAATTCTCTTTTCTTTTTAGCCTCTTTAATCCTCTCACTTATAGAGTTTGAGAGTTTAAATTTCATAATGTTGATATAATTGTTTAGTATATCTAAAAATTTGAGCGAAATAAGGTTGTTATTTTTCTGGTTTTGAATTTCAATGAGTGTGTCTTTGTTGAACCTTAAACATAATTTGGGCTTACCTTGTTCAATGTAAATATGGAAGTCGCCTTTAGCAAGATAGCTTTCGGCATTAAGTGACTTTGTGCACCAGGATTCGGCTGATAAGTACTTAAGTTTTTCAATATTTGAACTAAAGTTTTCCTTATCGTGTGCAAGTGAAGGTATAACAACCCATAGAGGTTTAGTGTATTCTGAGTGAGATGAATAATATAATTTATTGATATTTTTTTGATATATTTTGCTAAAATCAAATAAAGAATCTTTATCATCTTCAAGAATAGTATTTAAATCCGTAATAGAATTATCAAGCGCTTTTTTGTTTAGTGTAGGCGGGATAGTGTCATTATTGGATTTTAGTTCTTTTAATATTGAAGTTAAAATAATCAGGGATATTGCAGGAGTAACATTTTTATTTTGGCTTAAGTACTGATTCCACTCTTTAATTATAGCCTCACGCTGTATCAGTGTGGCGTCTGTTCTCCCTCTCCAGTCTCTTTCAAGAAGTGTATGCAGTTTTTCTTGTGCCCAGTTTTGAAAATCGGGAACTGTGTTAAATTTTTCAACCGGTGCTTTGAATTTTCTGACACATGCGTAATTTAACCCTCCAAACATTGAAGGCTTCATTGCTTTAAAAGAAACAAATTCTGTATTTCTATTCCGGGTTGTTGTATACGGATTAATGGAAATGACTTTCATATTTTTAGTATCCTACATAATAAGTGTATTAAAAACAATTTATTAAGAATTATTAATCTTAAGATAGAACCGGAACGGGTATCTTGAACTATACTATTGATTTTGGGGGCTTATATACAATTTTACACCAAATATGCTCGAAATATAGCTGTAATGTTATTCCGAACTTGTTTCGGAATCTTTCCATTGGTATGACTCTGAAACAAGTTCAGTGTGACAAATTTAGTCTTTTTCAGTGTAAATTGCGATATAAACCCCTGATTGTGGCAATTGTATAAAGAGTTTTAACATGTTATAATAAGCGCAAAGGTGATGTGTCTCGGATGAATTTAGAAGGTAAAAAAATATTAATTGGAATAACGGGTGGCATTGCGGCGTATAAAACCCTTGAACTTATACGGATGTATAAGCGTGCGGGGGCGGAGGTGAAAGCCGTTTTGACAAAAAATGCTTTAGAGTTTGTCACTCCGCTTACCATTCAGACACTTACAAACAATAAAGTGTATATTAATAATTTTGATACAACGGATTATACTCCTGAACATATATCATTAACCGATTGGGGCGATGTATTTGTAATCGCGCCTGCAACAGCAAATACTATTGCAAAAATTGCAAACGGTATCTGTGATAATCTGTTAACATCTCTTGCCGCTGCCTGGAATAAGCCTTTTATTATTGCACCGGCGATGAATTGTAATATGTATAATAATCCTGTGACGCAGGAAAATATAACTAAACTTGCTAATCTCGGGTATAATTTTGTAAATCCCGAAATCGGATTTCTGGCTTGCGGTGCAACCGGAACCGGCAGGCTTGCCGATTTGAACAGTATTTATTTAAAAACGGCAGAACTCCTTAACTCTCTGAAAAAACTTGAGGGTAAAAATATTTTGATTACGGCGGGCGGAACTGTTGAAAAAATTGATCCGGTCAGATATATTTCAAATTTTTCTTCCGGCAAAATGGGGCTGGCACTTGCAAGCGCTGCAGCACAAATGGGCGCAAACGTTACGCTCGTTTCAACTTTTAAAGCAGAGGGTGATTTTAGTAATATAGTTGCAAAATCTGCTGATGAAATGCTTGCAGAAGTTGAAAAAAGGCTTGAAACTCAAGATTGTATTATAATGGCAGCGGCGGTTGCTGACTGGAAAGTAAAAAATTACTCGGAACAAAAGGTTAAGAAAACAGACAACCGTGACAGTTGGAGTATAGAACTTGTTAAAAATCCTGATATTTTGAAAACTATTTGCGCGGAACGTTCTGGCATGAAACCTGTGATTGTCGGGTTTGCGGCAGAGAGCGAAAATTTAATTGAAAATGCAAAGCAAAAAATAAAATCTAAAGGGTGTGATTTTATTATAGCAAATGATATTTCTAAAAAAGAGTCTGGGTTTGCCAGTGATTATAACGAAGTTTATATTATAGACAAAGATTTAAATACAAAATTTGTAGAAAAAAATACCAAGCACATTGTTGCTAAAATCATTCTGGAGAATATATTTGAACAAGAAAGAAATAATATCGAAACTGGAAGCCTTTGCTCCGCCTGAAACACAGGAATCGTGGGATTGCAGCGGCTGGCTGGTTGAAAATTCCGAAAATGACATCAGGAATGTGATGTACGCATTAACAATTACTGATAATGTTTATAATCAGGCAAAAAAATTAATGTGTGATTTAATTATTTCGCATCATCCGTTGTTTTCTGTTCCGGTTAAATATCGTGATATTCAAATGTATTGTGCGCATACTAATATGGATAAAGCCTCGGGTGGTACAACCGATACTTTAATTGAAAAGCTGGGATGGCGTGCGGCTTATTCGGAAAATGAATTTGTGAGGGTGGTAATGTTGCAAAACCCGTTAAACGTAAATCAATTAGCAGAAAAGCTGCGTATAATTTCTCCAAAACACCGATATGTAAATAACAATAATATTAAAGAAGTCCGGTCAATTGCATTTTGTGCCGGTTCAGGCAGCGAATTTATTAATCAAACATCTGCTGATTGTTTTATTACTGGAGATTTAAAGTATCATACCGTATGTGAAGCAGAAAAATTAATATTTGATATCGGGCATTTTGAAAGTGAAATTTTTATAAGGGAAAAATTTAGGGAAATAACCGGTGTGGAAGGGGTTTTAGCGGATGAAAAAAGCCCTTTTGTTTAGTCTGATACTGATTTTCCAGAGTTTTGTATGCGCTTTTGCGTATGAAACCGTAATAATAAAATATCCTGACGGTGAATTATGGGAAGCTGTATATTACAAACAAACTTATAATGAGGGTATTGCACAGTATGTTGTAAAAGGTGATACTTCAAAACAATGGTCTAAAACAGTAATCATTCACTCTTACAACAATTATATAAATACAGCACGTACCTTAATTGGTTCGGTAATGGAATTAAACCAGAAGCAAAATCCGACATCAAGATATACATTTGTTAAGAACACATCAAATGATGCAATTGCTGTAAGATGTACAAATTACTATAAAAATCTTGTTCCGCAGTGTGAAATTTTGCGGGCGGCAAAAGGGCACAAGGGGATTATTACTATTCATTATATAAACAAAAATATTTCTGAGTACAGAGATACGTATGATGATTGGTATGAAAGGATTAAAAAAGCAATTTTTTATGAGAGTTATTTTAGAAATGACCGGATACTGAATAAGGCGCTTTATCTTGAAATATAGGTGCGGGAAACTGTGTATTTATTAAATTTTATGGCTTGCCGATAAGTTTTTTTTATGCTACCATCCTTTATATAGATAGAGGATAGGTGAAAAATATGAAAACATTTTTTAAGTGGCTTGGAATTGTTGCAGGCGCGGTCGTTCTATTTTTGTATCTTGCATTTATTTTTGTTTTACCGCGGGCTGTAGATTTAAATCAATACAAGCCTAAACTCCAGCAACTTGCGCAGGAGTATTCAAAGTTGGATGTTAATTTTGAAAATGCAAAAATAATTACAACTCCGCTGCTTGCGATAGGTATTCAAGCGGAAGATTTGTCTGTAAAACTTCCTGACGGCTCTGTTCTTGCCAGCGCAGATAAGATTAAAACCAGAATTTCCATTCCTCACTTACTTATCCTCTGTGTAAAAGTTTCCTGTGCGGAAATAGAATCACCTGTTATTAATCTTGAAATCCAAAACGGTAAACAGTTTAAAATAGTTACACTTATTGAATCTATCCTCAATGATGGTGATGATACCATTGAACAAAAACTGCTTGAGGCGGATGCGCAGGCTGAAACTCAGGCTGCTAAAATGCCAATTCCTATAAGGATTAATGTTCCTGCGGTGAAAATTCATAATTATTCGGCTAAAATCAATGACTTAAAAACGGCTCATTCTTTAACTTTACAGGGCGAAAATCTTGTTTTGGGATATAACGGTAAAAAATTCAAAGTTAAAACAAATGCGCAATTGCTAAGTGATAAAAATACAAATATTACTGCAAATATTAATCTGGATTGCTTTATTCCTAAAGCATCAAAACTTGATAAAGAGGATGATCCCCAGGAGATTATTGATATTCCGTTTGTAAATCCGGTTCTTGTATACAGAGACTATGACCCCAAAGGTAATATAGTTCTGGATATGAAAGTCCGTCAGCACAAGAATACAATTCTTACTTACGGGATGTTAAATCTTGATAATTTGACATTGTCACTATCCGGTGTAAATCTCCCCCCTTCATATTTGCATCTTAATACGCGCGGAACAAAGGCAGATATTGATACCAATCTTGTTATAAAAGAAAATCAGGGAATTAATATTCAAGGGCTTGTAAACTACGGGAAAAGTAAATTTGCTGATTTGAAAATTAAAAGTGATAAGATTTATTTTAATGACGTGATAATTCTTACCAAAGCAATTTTGGATACATTAAGAATTAATAATGACCTTAATCTTTTTGCCGGTTATGGTTACGTGCTTGCGGATACACAGTTCAGAACAAACTTTAAAACTTTAAAATCAACAGGAAATATTACAATTAAAGATGCAGGTAT
Source organism: uncultured bacterium (assembly GCA_949288685.1). Taxonomy (GTDB): domain Bacteria; phylum Cyanobacteriota; class Vampirovibrionia; order Gastranaerophilales; family Gastranaerophilaceae; genus CALUTH01. The sequence goes on along the minus strand of CASELB010000072.1, from coordinate 10,169 downwards.
CGTAAATAAAAAATACAATTTAAACTTTATGAACTTTAATTCGCTGGTTGATTTAAGTAATAACGTTCTGCAAATCAAGGATACCGGTGCAACAATTAACGGGACGGATATAAAAATTAACGGCTCGATTGATGAAAAATCTGTTGCGGATATAAATATTTATCTGGAAAAATTACCGCTTTCTCCTTTGTTTAAATCATTTGCACCTGCTGAATTGAAAAGAGCTTTTGATATAACATCAGGAGATATTTTTGCAGATGTAAATCTTAAAGGTGAACTTAAAAAAGCAGTACGCAATATTAATGTAGGGCTTAAAGATTTTTCTATGTATGAAAAATCAAGCGGTGTTAAAATCGTAAATAATTTGTTTGAGGGCAAATTTACAAGCGATTTGAAAAATATTACGGGAAAAATCAATAACAGCGGTTTTAAAGTAACAATTCCGCAGTCAACATCAGTTATTAAGTGTGATAGTGCCGTTGTTAATATTGATAAAAAAGATATAGTAATCGAGCCTTTAATTCTTAATATAAATAATACTTCATCGGTAACATTATCAGGTAAAATTGCAAATTATAATTCCAATCCTGATTTTGATATAGTTACGGATGGCAAACTTAATGCCGCAGGAATTAAACAACTGGGCGGAAGTATGGCTGCTCCGTTTATTGATGCTAAAGGGATTATACCGCTTTTTGCAGAAGTTAAAGGCGATAAAAAGAAACAAACTCTGGACATTACGATTGATGCGGATAGAAATAATTACCTTACACCGGTCCATTTCAACCTCCTTGCCGGTAAAAATTCAACAATTAAATCAACAATTGATTTTAAGGGGGATCGTATAAAAATTCAGGATTCAGGACTTTATTTAAAAACACAGGTTCCGGATGAAAAAAATCCTGATAAAATAATAACCAACTATAATGAACTTATCGGAGTTTCAGGTACAATTACCGGATTGAACTCTGCTCCGCATATTAACCTGTTAAAAATAAAAACACATGGAGATTTAAACGGTACAATTCAGGGCTTTGATAATTCTAGTTTTGTATTTGGCGGACACTTGTTTACTTATGGTGCTCTCGAGTCTCCGAGGTATAAAGGTACATTTACAATTAAAGATATTAACCTGCCTACTATTTATACTTCGGTTAAAAGTGTACTTCTAGATTTCAAAGGAGATACTTTAGAAACCCGTATTTCTGATTTAAATCTTAACGGCTCTGTTATGCAGTTAAATACAAATATAAGCCTTTTACCTGCAGCAAATATAATTTTAACGGCATTGAACTTTAATTCTGATTATATAGATTTGGATAAAGTAATAAAGGTTTCGGAAGCTGCAATGAAGTTGGTTCCTCAATCCGGAGTGGCAGCAGGAACATCAAATGCCGCGGCTGCAGATATTCCGGTTGAGCTGCGGAACGGAAAAGTCAATATTAAACGTGCGAAAACCGGAGGCATTGATGCAAGTAATATAACATGTGATTTGTTAATGAAAAACAATGTTGTATATGTTACGGATATAATTGCACACGCTTTTGAAGGAGTTGTCAGAGGCAGTGCATCTATGAACCTTATTAATACTTTGCTGCGAGTTGATGTGAACGGAACTGGATTTAATGTGGAAAAATCTCTTCTCGGGCTTGCAAATATGAAAGACACATTGACCGGTACGGCTGCATTTGATGCAAAAGTAAGTTTGAAAGGAACTACTTATGAAGAGCAGATGAAGTCATTAAACGGTACCGTTGATTTTACAGTTGTTGACGGACAGCTCGGACCGTTCGGACGTTTGGAAAATCTTATTCTTGCACCGAATATCAGAGAATCTGAATTCTTCCAGTCTGCAATCGGCAGTATTATTAATGACCTGCTTTCAGTAAATACTTCAAAGTTTGATGAACTTAAAGGGCATATAACATTAGAAAACGGTGTTGCCGTAATAGAACCGATTACATCACTGGGTGAGATAATGTGTCTTAATATTGAGGGTACATTTGATATCCTTGCAAATCTGGCAGACTTAAGAATTAGAGGCAGACTGGCATCTACTATATCTGATATGTTAGGACCTATTGCAATGCTAAACCCCGTAAATATGATACAAACTGAAACAGGTTCATCAATAATGAGTATAGCAACCCTCGGACTGTATACGCTATTCTGTGAGACAATTCCACAGGAGGAAATGGATGCAATTCCGCATTTTAGTGAAGAGTATTCAGATTATAATGCGACCAAGTTTCAGGTTATCGCAAGGGGGGATGTTGCAAAACCTCTTTCTCTGATAAAATCATTTAAGTGGCTTGTTCTTCAAAGTGACATGGACAGTGCAAATTCTTATGTACAACAGCGTGCACTTGAAGAGGCTGAAAAAAATTCCAAGCTGTTCTTTTCAGGCGATGAAGAAAAAGCGGGTGCTGTGAAAGAAATGGTAGATACCGGCAAAAATATAATCAAAGGTATAAAAGGGCTTTTTAAAAAGAATAATGTAGAATAAGAGGGAAAACATGAAATATATAAACTATGCAATAGCATTATTATTAATGTTTGTAACTACTTCTCCGGCAGTTAATGCAAAAATGAGCAGGGAAGCGCATGAACTGTATCAGGAAGCGTGCGGCTATGAGTACAAGCACAATTATACTCAGGCAATAAATATTATTAATAAGGCTCTTGAAATCAACGGTGATGATGCGATGCTTTATACAAAAGTCGCGGGGTTGTATGCGGAGACCGGAGATTATAATGCTGCGCTTAATGCGTACACAAAAGCCCTAAAGCTCCAGCCAAATGATGCGTTTATATATATAAGTATCGGCAGTCTTCAGCAAAGTATGCAAAATTACGAGGCAGCTTTTGAGTCCTACCTGAAAGGAACTGAGATTTTCCCAAGTTACAAGTATAATTATCTTAACCTTGCAAATGTAAAATACATATCAAAAGACTATAAAGCTGCAATAGATTATTACAATACTTTTTTGGCGGCTTATCCTGAACATATTGAAGCAAATGAAAATCTGGCTAACTCTTATCTTGCAATAAAAGAATATGAGAATGCCTGTGATATTTATAACAAACTTTATAAAAATTATACTTCAAATTTTAAAGATTATTTCAGGTATGGTGTTGCACTGTATAATACCAAAAAATACGAATCGGCTGTTCAAATGTTGAAAAAAGCTGTTGAAACAGATGATACTAATACCGTGGCGTGGGCGGATTTGGCGCTTTCTTACCAAAATTTGGATGAAAAAGAGTCCGCACTTAATGCTTTTAATAAAACATTTGAGCTTAACCCGAAACTTACCGGATTAAAATTTGATTATGCAAATTTGCTGGGTAATATGGGAATGTATGAAGAGGCGGTAACAAGTTACAAAGAGTATATTGAGGCTTTTCCGGAAGATGCTGCTGCGTATAAAAACCTTGGAGTCGTGTATAAGGATATGGGGAAAGATGCGCTTGCACTTTTAAATCTTGAAAAATCTTACTTGAAAGACCCTGCTAATATTGAAACCCAAAAACTGCTTGCAAGGTATTATCATGAAAATAAAGATTACTCTAATGCTTTAAAGTATTATGAATTAGTCCTTCAAACAACGCCTGATGATTTTGATGTTAAAGCAAATAAAGCACTGGTTCTTCATGCCCAGAAAAATTATCCGGCAGCAATTGATCTTTATAAAGACTTGCTGCTGGTAAAAGAGAATGACAGAATTGCAAAAAATCTTGTATCAGCGCAGATTGCATACGGATATTATCTTCTGGATAAAATGGATTATGCACAGGCAACATTGTATTTTAAGGATGCGCTAAGAGATAGTCCTGATGAGGCATCAGCATATTTTGGAATTGCGGAGGCTTCTAAAGCCATGGGCTTAACCGAGCTTGCTGAGGATAATTATAAATTAGCACTTGAAAAAGAACCTGATAATACTGAATATTATAACGTATACAAGGAATTTGAAGCAGAACATCCGAAAACGGAGCTTGAGACAGTGCCAGTGACGGAGAAGAAAGCGGATGTTAACCAGGTAAAAGAGGATAAACCGACCAATTCCTCAAATAATTCTGGTATTTTAACTTATGAAGACTTGATAAAAAGAGGTAATGATTATTACCAGTCAGGCAAGTATAACGAGGCAGTTGACTATTATACAAAGGCATCAATAATGAAACCGTCTGACAGTTTAACGTTATTAAAAATAGGGAATATATATAATTTATTAGGCGATGAAGAAAAAGCGGCGCTTTTCTACGAGCATGCGGTGGAGGCAAACCCGGGATATGCAAATGGCTGGTTTAATTTGGGGCTTGTGTACTCTAAGTTAAACAGGCATAAAGACAGTATTAAGTGTTTTGATACAGTAATAAAACTTACCCCGGATTATCCGTATTCATATTACGCGCTGGGGCAGGCTTATGAAAATCTGGGCGATAAATTTAACGCTATAGAAAATTATACACTCTATAAAGGTTTTGAGGATGATGAGCGCATGTTAGAAACTATTGACGCTAAAATAAAGAAGCTGGAAGGTTAATGAGACATTTTTTGTTAATAGTATTATTTTCGTCGGTTTTTTGTTCGGCATGCGTTAAGCAGCAGGCTTTTGTGGCATTTAATAACCGTCCGGTTACTAAAGAAACTGTTATGTATCCGGTATCAGAGTTCCGAGCCGGAGAAAAAATTTATTATTTATTTTTTTCTAAAAAGCCGTTAGAGAATGACTATATAAGAGTGCAGGTTTTTAAAAAAGATGATACTATTTCACGCGGCGGTTATGAAATGGTAAGAGTGAAAGAATATCGATTGATGAAGGATGAAGTATATTATCAGACAGACTATTTTGTCTTACATCTACCCGGACATTATATATTGCAGGTTTATAATCCTCAAAACCTGAATTTACCTCTTGCAAACGGAGAATTTGTAGTAAAATAAGCAGCAAAATATTCCGTACAGAATTTGTACGGGCGTTTAAACTTTTTAAAGCAGCTTATGCATCAGCTTTTGAACTGCCATCTGCCGGGGCGATATCTTCATCTTCCTCGGGAATTTCGTCTAATGATTCTAAGTCTGCATTGTACTGTGCAATTACATATTCCTGCAAATCGTTGTCTTCAAAAGCGACTTGAGCATTGATGGTCGTTGAATCTACATTAGAAACATCAAGACCTTTTGCGTTTGCCTCTGTTTTTGTAATTTTTGCCGCACCAAATACTTCTTTAAACATTTGTGCAAATTGATTACTGTTGACTGACGACATGAAAATCCTCCATTTTTGTAACTATTTATTTAAAGTATATATATTTTTTTGAATTTCATCAAGCAAATTTTTCTTTACAAATATACACAATATAAGATGGTTGTGGTACAATAAAAATATGAATAGTGGTATAAAGAAGAGAGTTTGTATATTATCTGTTGCAGCTATACTGAGTATATCAACGGTGCGCGCTGCGGCATTTGATAATAATATTGTTGATATTCAATTTACGGAAAGCGGAAATCAGGTTACAGCAGTTGTTTTGACTGAAAAAGGGTACAGTGAACCATTAAAAGCTGTAAAAGCCGGCGGTTACTATAATATTATAATGCCAAACATTGGTAAAGGTAAGAAGAGCAGCTATACTCCCAATGTAAGTAATGTGGATTTGGTCAGAGTTACGACCCTTTCATCATCTACCGGCGGCGGAAGTTATACTAAAATTGCTATAAAGGCTAAGCCGGGAGTTTCTGTTAACGCTTCCAGCAAGGTGTATGAAGATACCGGATTTCAGGATGCCGATGAAGAGAGAAATGTGCGTCCGAGAGTTGAACAGCCAATCTATGAAGAGCCTGTGCATGAAACAAATGTTTCCGAAGAAGAGGAATATATTGAAGAAGAATATTCAGAAGAATCAGAAGGTGATATAGAAGAGCCTGTGGTTGAACCTCAACCAGAACAATTGCCTCAGGCAACTCCCGCACCGGAGCCTGAAAGTGTTTCATCCAAGCCTCTCCCTGTTACCCCTCAACACCATACGAGTGAAATATTATATATCCTTATCGGCTCAGCAGCAGTTCTGCTGGTTGTAGTTCTTCTCTATATAAACGGCAAGGACAGAATGAATGCTCTTTGCGGTGACATGAATATTACCTTGGATGATAAGAAAGAAAAAAAACAGGATAAAAATAAAAAAGACAAACCTGAAAAAACTGAAAAAAAGAAACCAAAACAACAGACTCCGCAAGGATTAATTGATTTAGACTACAGTTATAATACGGCTAAAGTTCAGGAAGCGGCGCCTGCAACTACTCCGCCTGGTAATGATGAGCCGGACGAACCCGAGAAGACTGTAATAGATTTGGATGAAATTTATTCAGGTCCTATTGCGGCGCCTCCTGAAACTCCGCAGGCTCCAGCCCCTGTTCAAGATGCACCGCAAGCGGTTGAAGAAGCTCCTCAGGAAGAAGATGAAGACATAGATGACTTTCTTGCATCTTTTGTTGATGAAGATGATGAGGATGAAAATAGTGCAGCCAGTGCTCAGGAAGAAGAGTCTAATGAACAGGAAGAGCCGGAAGTTCCTTCTGAAACGGTTTCCGGTGATGGCGAAAAAAATGAAGAAGAGCCGGTTGCAAATCCTGTTGATAATTTGATTGATGATGTAATAACAACTCAAAATATGTCATTTACAGACTCGGATATTGATGCTATTCGTGCAAAATTGCAGGTTGACTTCACTCCGGAAATTCTGGAACAAACTAAAGATAAATCGGATGTTACAGTGCCAATTTCCCATCTGACGGTTGAGGAGTTTGATAAAAAGTATCCTATGTTGAGTGAGGATGTTATTAACAGTATTGTTAATAATCCAAATATTCAATTCAATGATATTGATCTTAACGTAATATTTTCACCGATAACATCCTATGAAATGTCCGAGGATGCAATCCTTGAGGCACAATTAAGGAAAGAAAAAGAGGATGAAGCTAATATTCAATATTATGAGAATGAGCAGGATTTTGCATTTACTTTGATTAAAACACAGGACGTTCAAAATCCGGATGAGCTTGTTGTGTTAGATAATAATGTTTATCCTGACCTTGCAAATGTAGATTTTTCAAATGATGAAATCTTTAAAGAGTTTTCTTTTGCAAAACCTGATTATCCGGAAGTACATGAAGAAGAAGCTCCGTCGGACGAAGATATTGATAACGCTATAGCCCGTGAAATGGAGATTATAAATCAGCAAAAAGCTGCAGAAGCCCAACAGAACAGCGATGAGGGTGTTCTGTCTGAATTTAAGTTGATTAAACCTGAAATTAAAGCTGAAAAGTCTGATGAACATTTTTCAACTACAATTTTTACATCAATGGATGATATAGAGTCACAGTTTAAGGCGTTGGGTCTGGAGTTTAAATCGGAAGCAAAAGATGCGGCGAATAGTGAGAACGAAAGCTCCGAACAGCCGGAAACGAAAGATGAAGAGTCAGACAATATTAAAGACGATGTATCCGCGGATAATATGAATATTCCAAATGATGCAAAAATTTATGCATCATGCCAGATAGATTTTTCAACGGAACTTTATATCACAACTTACAATGATAAAATTTCTCTAGTAGGTATGAAAAATGGTGTAATAAAGCACTTGCATGATTTTGAGGACGATAAAATACCTTCAAAATTAAGTGCAAGAAAAGCGGAAGAAACAGAAAGCGGTGATACCAGATATATTGTTCGTGCAGATAAGGAAAAGTTTGTGGTAGATGTATCGGACAATGATATAAAACTGGTTCTCATCTTATGATAAAAAGACTTTTGGCTGTCGGATTTCTGTCAGTGCTGCTTTGCGGTTGCCTTCCTGACAGTTCCTCCGGCAAGGTTTTACTTAAGTTTTCTGCCTGGGGTTCTGTGTCTGAAATTAAAATAGTTAAACAAATGATAGCACGGTATGAAAAAGAGAATCCCGGTGTGAAAATTGTTTTAATTCATACCCCGCAAAACTATTTTAAAAAACTCCACTTGCAGTTTGCATCTAAAACAGAGCCGGATGTAATACTTATAAATAATCAAAATATAGAGAATTATGGCAAATATTTAAAGACATTGGATAAATCAAAGTATAAGGATGATTTTTTTGAAGTTGCTCTAAATGCGCTTTCCGTTCAGGGTGAATTAAAAGCAGTTCCTCGTGATATTTCAAATCTGGTTATCTATTATAACAGAACACTCTTAGAACAAAACGGTATTTCTGTTCCCAAGCCGGGCTGGACGTTTGTTGATTTCTTAGAGGTTTCAAAAATACTTAAAGAAAAAGGTATTTTTTCTATTTTGTTGGAAAATGATTTATTTTATGTATATCCGTTTATATTAAGTTTCGGAGAAAATGCAGAGAGCATAACGGAAGACAACCTTGGTTACTATAGAAGTGTAACCTTTTTTAAGGCTCTGAGCAAACAATATCACTACTCACCAATGGATTATGAAATAGGGCAGTCAACGGGTGCTGAATTTTTCTTGAATGGAAAGTCTGCTTTTTACTTATCCGGAAGGTGGATGACTCCAAAAATCAGAGAGGCGGCTGATTTTGAATGGGATATTCTTCCGTTTCCGGGCGGTAAAGCGGGCAGTAAGGTGCCATGTGATGCAACCGGGGTTGGCATATCTTTGAATACAAAGTATCCTCTTGCGGCTTTGCAATTTGCGGAATATCTTACCTCAAAGGAAGTAATACAGAAGATAAGTGAAACCGGGTTAATACTTCCGGCAAGAAAAAGTGTGGCATATTCAGATACTTTTTTGAAAGGCAAGCCTGAACACGGGAGTTATTTTCTGGATATTGCTCAAAATTCAATCAGTTTAAAATATCCGGCGAATTACAACTATGTGAAGGATAAAATAAACAGAGAGTTGAAAACCATAAAACGGGAAAATCCGACCGGAATAAACTGTATTAAACCATAAATTCCGATCGGATTAAGAAACTGTTAGAGAAGCGGCTAAATCAATTGCAGAGCAATTGAAGGTGTTTGGTTAGCTGTAGATAACAGCGTAGTAGCCGCAGACTGCAGGATTTGTGCTTGCAGATATCTTGTGGATTCTTCTGCGATATCCGCGTCTTTAACTGTAGACAATGAGGAAGTCAGGTTTTCGGTTGTAACCATGATAGAATCTATAGCAGATTCCAAACGGTTTTGAGATGCACCAAGACTGGTAACACGTGTACTGATATCGTCGATAGCGTTGTCCAGTTTGGTTAACTGGGCAGCTGCTGTGTCTGCTGCTGAACAATCTTGAGCAAATGTTGCATTTGCTACTCCGATTAATGATTGAGCGGACGCATCTTCAAATAAATCAGCACTCAATGCTACGCGGCTGTTTGCAGAACCGTCAATACCAACCTGAATGTTTACTTCGCCAGTAGAACCATCCATCAATAACATACCGTTATATTCAGCACTTGCAGCGATACGGTCAATTTCATCAAGACGTGATGTGATTTCTGCTTGAATTGCAGCTCTTGAATCATCTGAATACGTACCGTTGGCAGCTTGTTCCGTCAAATCCCTAATACGTTGAAGGTGCTCGTTAATCAAGCTGTAGTTTTCTTCTGTTGTAGTCAACATATCCAAACCAATTTGGGCATTGTTAGATGCAACGTCGTATGAACTAAGTTTTGCACTCATTTGAGCGGCAATACCGTAACCCGCAGCATCGTCCTTTGCGCTGTTGATTTTGTAACCTGTCGTCATTCTTTCAATTGCAGTGTTCAATTTGTCAGTAGCTGACGTAAGGTTTTGTTGAACTTTCAGGGATTGTACGTTTGTAACGATAGATAATGACATAGTTGGAATCTCCATATTGTCTTGCGCAGCCTTGCGCAAATCCTACATGGTATATATTCCTGATTTTTGATATTTAATAACAAAAACCTTTCTATATCTTTACAAAAGTTTACAATAGGGCTTGAAACTATTGGGAAGAAGGTTTTTTAGGTTTGTCCCTCATCTTTTCTTCCTCACCCCTGACCTTTCCTCACCCCTGACCCTTCTTCCCCCCCCTGTCCTTTCTCACCCCTGGATACAGTGAATTAAAAAAAGGCGACACCCAGATTCGAACTGGGGGATAAGAGCTTTGCAGGCTCCTGCCTTACCACTTGGCCATGTCGCC
>CASELB010000071.1 GCA_949288685.1 uncultured bacterium | reverse complement strand
TATTAAAGACATCTGTCTATACAATAGCAAGAACATTTTTACCTACCTGTACTAACCTTTATTAACCTACATGTATATAAAGTTTTTCAGCGTAAAAAAATTGCTTTTTTTACGCTGAATTGTAAAGTTTTGTAACAAGAGATTTAACTATTCAACAATTTTAAGCCTGCCGACCTGATTAATTTTTACAGGTTCTTTAAAATCTTTAAGGTACTGACAAACCATTATATCTTTATCATACGGATAAATCTTATATGCCTGGTTTATTTTATCAAGCATCGGAATATCATCTCCGCCCATTGTAATAAATTCATCCGCTGCAACTTTATAGATTTTATTCGGATCAGGGTTATTTATGTCAATTGGTATAACATTTCCGTCTTTATCTATAAAATTCATTTCAACAAGCGCTTTCTTGCTCTTGCTTACAGTATAATTAAGTCCTGATACAGCGTATAATCCCGGCTTGTTGCTTGCTCTTGTAAGTGTTCTTTTAGTTACAAGTTTAAACGCATCAACAAGTTCTTTTTCTGTAACCGGAACAACCGTCATATCATCGGAAAACGGTGCGATGTCTTTGACATCACGGTTATTGATAAGCCCGACATGAAAATAATTTCTTATTCCTGAATTGTTCCATAATCCGATGTCTGCACCGGTTACTTCTTTTATTGCATCACATACAAAGTTTGCATGCGGATTTTCCGAAACATAAATATTTTCCGGAGGATCCATTGCTTCTACAACTTCTCCGACTACTTCCGCCTTGCCTAAAACTTTATCAAAAATCAATTCATGGACATAACTCTTCGGATAATCATGTGTTCTATGGATATTATTTTGTGCTTTTTTAATAACACCGTTTTTATCAAATTCCAAATTCAATAATCCGAAATAATGACCGTCTTTACCTGCCTGTGTAATTATAACGGGTTCACCCGATGGTGAATAAATAAGGTTTTCACCTTCTTTTATATCTTTTATCAAATCATGTGTATGCCCGCCGATTATTACATCTATCCCATCAATTTTTTCCGCTATATCTTTATTTTTGTTATGCCCGAGGTGAGAAAGAAGAAATATTTTGTTTATACCTTCTTTAGTAAATTTATCTACCTGTGCTTTAATTTTTTGTAAAGTTACATAATAGTTATCAACTTCACAATCCTTGATATACTCAGGGTTGGTAACACGTTCAAAAATATCATTAGGGCAGGCTCCTATTAAACCTATTTTTTGCCCGTTAATTTCCACTACATCAGAAGGTTTTAGAACTTCGTTCAAATCTGTTTTATCAGGTCTGGTAGTTTTTTCCCGAAAATTCAATGCCAGTACTTTCGTCTTATGATTACGGTTAAGGTCACAAAAATCAGCAGTTTGTGTATCCATTTCGTGATTACCCATTGCACGGGCATTTATTTTTGCATATTCTAAAAATAAAACCGTTGCAGCGTTTGAATTATGATTTTTCTCATTGCCAATCTGATCATCACCGCCGGAAAATCTTATATCACCTTCTATTCCTGACAAAATCCTAAGCTCATTATTTGTTTGTCCGTGACCGTCATTTATATATCCGACAGAAACCTGAAAATTATCTTTGTCCTTCTTATCGCCAAATCCGTATCTTTGCATTAATTCCCGGGATTTGAAATTTAGAGTATTATTTATGTTATTAAATCTTATCATACAACACCTTCATTAGATTTAAATCAAATGAAGATTTTTTTTTGCCACAATTTTCAAAAATCTTAACGAAAATTTACAAAGACAAAATTGTAAGTACTCCTCTAAGGATTTCTTCCTGGCTGTCACCGGGTTTTATGGTTATTTTCTTAAACGCGTCCTGAATTTCTTTATCTTCATACCCTAATGATTGAAGTATTGAAACAGCTTCCCCGTACTCTTCAGGTATATGAGAACAAGCCGTTGTCACACTGCCTGCTATACTAACTTTCATTAACTTATCTTTCAGTTCAAGAATAATCTTCTGCGCGAGTTTGGGACCAACACCTTTTGCGCGGGTCAATTCCTTATAATTCTGCGCCTGCACAAGAGAAATCAATTCATACAAATCAAATTCGCCCAACAGAGTCAAACCCATCTTTGTTCCAACGCCTGAAACCGAAGTCAAAATAGTAAATATATCACGTGTTTCGCGATTTAAGAAACCGCACAAATACATCGTATCCTCTTTATGAATTAGCGCTGCAAATATTTTCATTTCACTATTTTTATCAGGCAGCTGCTCATAGTCGCTTGACGGAATCTCAAACCTGTAACCTATACCATTATTATCTACAGTTAAAAAACAGCCCTTCTCTGTTCTACGTTTATCCTCTAAAACCCCTTTTATATAATCAAACATTAATTTTGCCTCTCTCTATTCCTGTTCATTATTAAATAATGACAATTGCGGAACAGCTCCCGCAGCTTCCAGCGACTTTTTCTTTCCGGCTAAATTCTTCGCCATATCCCGCTGCATTCGTGCCATCAAGTCCTCCGAGCGTTTTACAACCGTACCGGGCAGTCCTGCCATCTTTGCAACCTGTATCCCGTAACTCCGGCTTGCCCCGCCCTGCACTATTTTCCTTAAAAATTCAATCTCTCCGTTTTGCTCTTCAACAGTTACCCTGTAATTTTTAATCTGCGGATAATTGTTTGTCATTACATTTAATTCGTGATAATGTGTTGCAAAAATACAACGTGCTTTAATTTTTGAAGCAATAAACTCTGCCACTGACCAGGCTATTGCAACACCGTCATAAGTACTTGTTCCGCGTCCTATTTCATCAATCAAAATAAAACTCTTTTCCGTTGCGAAATTAAGGATATAAGCAGTTTCGCTCATTTCGACCATAAATGTTGAACGTCCGAACGTAAGATCATCACTGGCACCTACACGGGAAAATACTTTATCAACTATACCAATTCTTGCATAATCTGCCGGTACGTACGAGCCAATTTGTGCAAGTATCACAATTAAAGCATTCTGACGCATATATGTTGACTTGCCCGCCATATTTGGTCCTGTTAATATCATAAGTTGAGTTTTGTCTGCAGTATTGGCAGATATTTCCAAATCATTACTAACATACGCCCCTAATGGCAGTATTCTCTCGACAACCGGGTGGCGTCCGTTTTTAATGGAGAACTCCAGTGACTCATCTATCTCCGGTTTTACATAATTATACTCAACCGCAACATTCGCAAACGAAAGCAAACAATCCAATTTAGCAATCGCATCGGACAATTCTCTTATAATATCAACGTATTCTTTTGTATACGCTCTGAAGTCCTGAAATAATTTTTTCTCTAATTCAACAGATTTAACCTGTGCCGACAAAACATCGTCTTCATGTTTCTTTAATTCCGGAGTTATATACCTTTCGGCATTAGCAAGAGTTTGTTTCCTGACATAAAAATCAGGCACTTTTTGTGAATTGGAATTTGTAACTTCGATATAAAAACCGAAAACTTTGTTATAATCAACTTTTAAAGTATTTATACCGGTGGCTTCCCGTTCTTTAGCTTCAAACTCCGTAATCCACTGACGCCCCTTGGTTAACAAGTCACGAAAATAATCCAGTTCAGAATTAACACCATGCCGGAGCATTCCGCCTTCCTTCATCGTCATAGGGGCATTATCATCAATTGTCCTTAAAATAATATCGTATAAATCAGTAATTTTTTCTCTGTACTGTATTACTCCATCAAGAATATCAATCCTTGCCTGCAGAACAGTATCAAACAGTTCCGGTACAACAGCCAGAGAGTTTCTGAGATTTAAATAGTCACGCGGAGAGCCGCTCTCATTACTTAATTTAGATGAAAGCCGCTGAATATCATACAAAGAACCGAGAAGTTTGGTTAATTTATCACGTGTATCGTAGTCATTTATAAGAGTTTCTACGACTTTCTGACGCGCTTTAATCTTATCAACACTCTTTAGAGGCTGACAAATCCAATTTTTTAAAAGCCGCGCCCCCATATTTGTTAAAGTTTTGTCTATAGCCCACAGTAATGTTCCAACCCTTGTTTTATCTCTCATTGATTCTACAAGTTCAAGATTTCTTCGGGTACTGGTATCAAGCAGTAAAAAATCCGAAAGTTCATAGGTTTTTACCATATCAAATTTCGGGCGCTGCTGCTTCATATATTCCCAGACATACGCAAGGACTGCCGATGCAGCACGGTAAGCCAGTTTATATTCATTATACCCTTCCCATGCTTCTGAAAACGACGGGTAAACGCTTTTCAGGTTATTCAAGGCAAATTTTTCTTCAAAAACCTTGGCAGGAATCTTTGAACAATTATACAGAGATGTAATTTCTTCCGGAAGATTTAAGATTTCATCAGGAACAATCTGAAAAGGCTGTACTTTCTGGCTTGCGGCAGGTCCGATAATTTCTGCCGGCTTAATCCTTGCAAGTTCAGTCTGTACAACTCCAAAATTTCCTTGTGTAGCTTTAAACTCTCCGGTGGAAATATCAGCGTATGCAAGTCCCCAATTTCCTTTTTCTTCAAATATTGCACATATATAATTGTTTGTATTATTTTCTAAGTAGTCACCCTCTATAATCGTTCCTGCAGTGATTGTCCTTACCACACCACGTTTAACAATTTCACCTTTTGCAACGTCTTTGGGATCTTCAAGCTGTTCACAAATAGATACTTTTCTGCCTTTTTCTATCAATTTTTGCAAATATCCGTCAATTGCTTTAACGGGAATTCCTGCAAGCGGTATTCTACCGTAAACCTTTCCGGCATCCCGCCCTGTTAAAGCGATTTCAAGGTCTTTTGATATAGTTACGGCATCCTCAAAAAAAGTTTCATAAAAATCACCCAGACGATAAAGCAAAATAGTTCCGGGGTTCTCTCGTTTAATATTTAAATACTGCTGCATTACAGGTGTTGTATTTTCAAAAATTACATCTGCAGAGTTTATATAGTTGATTTCATTCTTTATCATAGATATAATTTTACAATAAGTATAGACTGGGGTGCAAGTAATGTTTAGATTAATTAAAATTATATTCAATGCAACAATTCTTGTTCTGGCAATCATAGGTTTTAATACAATTGGCGGGCAAAAATATGTCGATGCGCTTGTAAAAAATGTATCATCATTTATAAGAGACAATGCACAGGAAAGCGCTAAGGAAATCGGGGATTTCTCAAATGTTGATAAAGAGTTTGAAATAAACAACTCTTTTAAACTTCTCGGCTATAAAGGCGTATTATCAGCACACAAAGCCTCCGGACAAAGGCTGCTCGTTTTAAATACCGGTAAAAAACAGCTTCTGTCTCAAACCGATATACAGAGCAAAGATATTGCAAATAAGCTAAAAGACATGTTTGCAAAAACAAAATATCAGGCTGTTACAATAGAAGAATTAAAAGTAACAGAGCGCGGAATGATTACATCAAAAGGGAAAAATGTACCTTATGCAAGGTTTGATGCAAAAATCTCAAAACTTCCTGTTAAAGATTACACCGGCATGATTGCGGTTCTTACAACAAAAAGCGGCAACAACGAAATTCTTGCTGCCATAAATGAAAAGAAAAAATATTCACAGCTTTTAACTAAAGAATTCTTTTCTAAAATTCAGGAAAATAGTTAGTATTTAAAAACACCGTACAGATAAGTAAATTCTATATATCAGGTGTAAACAGAAATAGACAGATATTAATAAATAATATCTGTCTATTTAAAACATTTTTCTATATGTATATACTAATCTGATTTTCTTGTTCTTATTTCTTCAAGTATTTGTTCTATAAAATCATCAACCTTCATTGTGCCGACCTGACCGACTTTTCTTTTACGAACTGCAACTGAATCAGCTTCAATTTCTCTGTCTCCGACAACACAAACATAAGGAACCTTTTTATCCTGTAAAGATTCTCTGATTTTATAGTTCATACTTTCAGAACGATCATCGAGCCTTGCTCTTATTCCTTTGTCTCTTAATTTTTTATAAACTTTTTCAGCAAAATCAATATGTTTTTCGTTAGAAATCGGAACAACAGCAACCTGCGTAGGTGCAAGCCAGAGCGGAAAAGCGCCAGCATAATGTTCAATCAAAATGCCATGGAAACGTTCCATTGAGCCGAAAATAACTCTGTGGAGCATAACAGGAGTTTTTAACGAACCGTCTTTATCCTGATATTTTAATTCAAAACGTTCCGGAAGGTTGAAATCCAACTGAATAGTTGCACACTGCCAAGTTCTGCCAAGTGCGTCTTTAACTTTAAAATCAATTTTAGGTCCGTAGAACGCACCGTCACCTTCATTTATTTCATATTTCATACCGCGTCTGTCCATTGCTTCCTTCAAACCTGCTTCAGCACGGTTCCAGTTTTCAATTTCTCCGACATAACTTTCCGGACGTGTTGAAAGCTCAACCTCGAAAGTCATATTAAATATCGCCATTGTATCAGCTACAAAATCAATAATTTCATTAATTTCATCAACTAACTGCTCCGGCGTACAGAAAATGTGAGCATCGTCCTGTGTAAATCCTTGAACCCTTGTTAAGCCCGAAAGTGCACCTGATTTTTCTTTGCGGTAAACTGTGCCGAGTTCTGCCATCCTTAGCGGTAAAGAACGGTATGAATATCTGTTTGACTGATAAATTAAAATATGGAACGGACAGTTCATCGGTTTTACAATATATTGCTCTTCATCATCACTATCTTTCTGGATAAAAAACATATTTTCTTTATAGTGGTCAATGTGTCCTGAAAGTTCCCACAATTTTGATTTAGCAAGCTGCGGCGTGTTTACAATGACATAACCGCGTTTTCTGTGTTCAGTTCTCCAATAGTTTTCGATTTCTTCCCGAACAACCGCAAGATTCGGATGCCAGAGAACAAAACCTGCACCTATTTCTTCTCTTACGGAAAACAAATCCAATTTTGTACCGAGTTTTCTATGGTCACGTTTCTCCGCCTCTGCAAGAAAATCTAAATATGCCTGCAAATCCTCTTTAGTCCAGAACGCCGTTGCATAAATTCTCTGGAGCATCTTATTCTTTTCAGACCCTCTCCAGTATGCTCCTGCCACCTTTAAAAGTTTAAACGCTTTAATATCACGGGTAGATTCAAGGTGAGGACCTTTACAAAGGTCATTAAACAAGATTTTACCGTCACGGGTTTTAGTTAAATAAAGTGTCGGGTTATCCTTTCTGTGTTCTTCAAGAAGTTCAGCCTTATAAATCTCACCTTCGGATTTAAATTCTTCAATCTGCTCGTCAATATCGTTAATTGAAACTTTTTCAAAAACAAGATTCTCTTTAACAATACGTTTCATTTCATGTTCAATTTTTATAAGATCTTCTTCCGTAAATGTGTGTCCGTCTGTCATATCAAAATCATAGTAAAATCCTGTATCAGTAGAAGGTCCTATTGCAAGTTTTGCCTGCGGAAACAGGTTTTGAACCGCCTGCGCCATAATGTGAGACGTAGAGTGTCTTAAAATTCCAAGAGTTGACTCGTTTTTTTCCATAATAAAAAATTCCTCGCTATATGATAATTATAGAAAAATTATACTACTTAAAGAAATGAATACAAATAAATTATTACCTTGAACTCTGCAAAAATATTTCAGCGGAAATTAAAACAAAAACAGGAGCTAATGAAACAAGTTCAGTATGACAGATTATTTTATAAAAAAAACTCTTCTTAAAGAATAAGAAGAGTGGAAATTTTGAATTATGGGTTTATCAGATATCAGGATTAACCTGAGAAAGTTTTGTATGTTCTTTCTACGTTATCACCAAGTACTGTTTCAAGAGCATCTAACTCTGTAGTTATTTGTGTTCTTTCAGTATCAAGATCCTGTAATTGAAGTTCCAGTCGTTTATCTTGTGCCTGAATTGTAGACAATTGAGAGTTAATATATGCCTGATCCTGATCATATACTGCTTTTTCGTAAGTATATGCTTCATAGGCTTCATTATAAGCATATTCATCAAGTTCTGTTTGAGATTCCAGCATTATTGTCTGTCCATCGATTGTAATACTTGAAAGTCTGCCGTTATTACCGAATGCTAACTGAGCGTTTACATCTTCTTCATATAAAGCGTTGTCAGTATATGTTATTGATTGAACTTCAGCTTCCCCGTCGCTATCTTGAACATCAGTTTTAAGGAACAGTTCATATTCGCCGTTTTTCTCAATGACATAATAATCATCCGGATCTTTACCTGTTTGTTTAATTGCTTTTAAAATATCACTTATTTCATCAGATTCAGGTAATTCATCAAATGTTAATGCCGGTTGTCCGTCAATTGTATATTCTTTTTCATCTGTAGCGGCAGTACCGATAAATGCTGTTGCTTCAGTTTCCGGCACAACCTGATTTACTTCGCCCAATCCAAGAGACATAAAGAATAACTCAGGTGAAATTTCCGCACCAGGCACTCCTTCTTCTTCACCTTTTGCAAACATAGGTTCAGTATAAGAAGTAATAGGATTACCGTTTTCATCAACATAATTGCCTGTGCTTAATTTCTCCGTTACAGCCGCTGCAACATTAACTGCTTTACCTGTATTATCTACATAAGCTGCATCAGGACTATAAACAGTTGCTTTAGCAATAGGTGTATAAGTTGAACCGTCTTCCGTATACAAATTGTTTATATCTGTAGTACAAATTGTACCTCTTGATGTATCTTTAACTTTATTTGTAGTGGAAGATACACTGACTTTGTCACCCGTTCCGCTTACTGTTGCACCAAATGCGGTATACTGTGTACTTACAGTTGCATTGCCTTCCGAATCTGTTAATGCAATGTTGGTAATTGTGTAATCTTTACCATTTGCTGAGTAAGTGTAAACAGTATTTGTAAAATCTGTTTTGTTCGGCGCTGTCGGAACTTCCATATTAAGAAGCTGATTGTAATAAGTTGCCGACTGTGAAGACAACTGCGAACGCGCCATGTTAATTTGTTGACCTTGATATTCAAGATCATTCAGTTCTGAGGTTAATTGAAGTAACCTTGCTTGTGTTGCTGACATACCCATAATTCATTTTCTCCTTTTGTTTTTTCTATCTTTACTACTATTTACGGCACATTTTGAAAAAACTTTAATGTTTTAGAGAAAATCTTTACAAAAGTTTACAATTAAAACTTTTTATACCGCTCTAAGCTAGTAATAATCGCATTCTTTATTTTTGTTAAAATATACTACTTCCAATCATAATAGTAATAAACAGGTATATCATCCCCGGGTTTAAGTACAGCCTGACCACCTTTTATGAGATTAGTAAAAGAACCTACAAACGGTAACCAGGTTAAAGCCCACTTTAGTGGAAGTATCCACACTGTACGGTTTTGCCCTTCTTTTACATAATAACAATACAATTTATTTGTATCCAATCCCTGAATTTTTACATCCCCCAGGGTTATTGTTGCAGGTATACCGGTCATACCGTTTGTTGTCCATAATTCAACAACTGCAGTTGCAGGAGTTCCACGTTTTAACAAATCTCTGCCAATCCTGGCATTACGCTTTACTTTCAACTTAACAGTCATACCGTCATAAACATGATGCGGGGTTGAATACTTTTCCACAGGCACAAGCCATATTTTTTCGCGTTTTAAACTTGAATAATCGTAATCGAGATGCGGTTCAACGATTTTATACTCTTTATCTTTATACCATTGAGCGGGGAAATCATCAACAGCAATCTCTTTTGCGCAAAGCGGCATAAGAGTAAAAGCCATAGAAATTATAACGAGGACTAACTTATTCATATTTCGGGCTCTCTATACTGCCTGATTCCAATTTTTGTTTTAATCTTTGCCGGTTTTCTACAGAATTTAACAAAAAGTTCTGATACGCATCATTATTAATGTACTCATTATTAATCAAAAATTGAGGATATTTTACAAAAATATATTCATATATTATTGCAAGACGTCTTGAGGTTAAATTCGTATATGATATAGTATCATATCGTTTTTGCGGAAACGCCTTATGTATAAACGTAATCAGTCCGAGCGGGTTATAACCGGCATGAACCATATAATCAACAGCACGTTTATCTGCAAATATTTCATACTTTTTAGGTGCCATCTTTATTTGTGCCGCCGAAATTCCGCCGCCCCACGCTCCGTCATAAGAGCGCACTGCTTTTGATATTTCACGCGCCAGGATTGCGGCTATCTCATCATCGTTTTGGGCATGTTTAAAATATTCGTCATAAAATATAATTTGCCGCTTTGTTACAGAAGAATCTACCGGCAATAACGGTTTGTTTTCAACTGTATATGTAAATATTATGCGTTTTGTAATTTTATTCGCGTTTAAAATTTTATATCCGATATCATTAACCTTTTGCTGCAACGACTGTTCTTTTATTATTGCCTCTTCACGTACCGTATCAGACGGCGGTACTATTGGCTGCATTTCATTTTCTGTCACTGCATCCGCAGAAAATACCGATTGAGCGCATATACATGCTATTCCTAACAGCATTATCCGTAATATTCTTTTCATACTTCTCTCATACCTTTATTTTTCATTATTTTGTTCATGACCGGCTTTGTATACCAAAAAGACAATAAACAAGAATACTATAGTTATATATAAACTAAATATATTCAGCAAAGCTCCGACAAGCGGAATAGCCGCAGCCAGAGTTTCGAAGAGTGAAATAACTGAAACAACGACCAAGGTAAGAATACATACACCGAGCGTTACCCAGAACTTCTTAAAAAGAAATACTATTCCGCCAAACAGCGCCTTTAATATGTTTTTCTCTCTATCCAGATATAGAACCGGCACCCAGTATAGTAAAATAAATGATACAATCACCCAGATTAGCCACAGAGACAGTAATAATACGAGCGCATGCAAAATAACCTCGGGATTAGTATTTTTAATTATTGTTTCGGTTGAGGTTTCCGTATACAGCTTATTTAAAAAATCCACTACAAGATTAGTGTCACCAAATGCTTTTTCCAGGAAAACCATTCCCAACGTAAACGGTATAAAATAAAAAATTAAAGAGAGTGCGCCAACACCGAGCATCGGGAGAAAATAATCGCCAACACCTTCCAGGAAACGCATTTTACCGTGTTCATCATTTACTATGTATTTTATAATATTAAAAAAGCCTGCAAAAAAAGCGGTCAGCATTATTCCGTACAAGATAACAGAAATTACATTATTACCAAGCCCCTGCATTTTTATAAAATAAACATAAACTCCAGTAACACAATAAAAAAGAATTAATGCACACAATAAAATTATATTCTTATTAGCAAGCTCAAATGCTCTCTTTATCAGATTCATTCAATACCTCCGGAATTTGAGTCAATTATACCACAACTTTAAATAAATTCCGACAATATAATATTGCTGAGCATAAAGCCTTTGCGCGTTAAACTCAGATAACCGCTCTTTTTACACATAAATTCAGGTGAGTACTTTTCAATTACATTTTTATACTTGCATTCAAAATCAATATTAAACTTCTTATTTATATCAAAAATATTAATTCCCTCCGTTTTTCGCAGCCCTAAAAATATTTCTTCCTCAAGCCTTTCTTTCTCTGTAACATGATGCGCGTACTCACTGCAAACAGGATTAGCAATATATTCATCAATATCAGAAGTATTATAATATCTAAAGCCTTCAACATACCCGTGCGCAGAGACTCCAAAACCGTAATAGGTGTTATTATACCAATAATTCATATTATGCCTTGAAAAAGCACCGTTACGAGAGAAATTACTGATTTCATATTGTTCAAAGCCGCTCTGTTCCAGAAAATTACAAGCGGCAAGATACATATCAGCCTGAATATCATCGTCAGGAACATCCGTCGGAAGATGAGTATAATAGTAAGAATTTTCTTCAATTTTTAAACCATACAGGGAAATATGCGACACGGGCAGCGAAACAGCAAGCCTTAAGTCTTTTAAAAAACCTTCTGACGTCTGCCCCGGTAATCCATATATTAAATCAATACTTATATTAGAAAAACCGTTATTATATAGTGTATCTACCGCGCTAATTGCAGCTTGTGAATTGTGCCGTCTGCCGATTTCTTTTAAAATATCATCTTCAAACGATTGAACCCCGACACTAACTCTGTTAATACCAAAATCCCGATATATTTTAACCGTATCCTGCGTTATATCATCAGGATTAACTTCAATTGTAAATTCATATACATCACCAAAGTTAAATTTATTAATTATTTTACCCAACAAATTAAGCGGCAGCAGCGATGGAGTTCCTCCGCCGATATATAGCGTTTTTAGTTTTTCACCGCGATAATTTTCTGAAATTTCTTTCATTAATGAATACGAATACCCTGTCATTTTATCAGTACATGCAAAAGATACAAATGAGCAATATTTGCACTTTGATTTACAAAACGGAATATGAATATAACAATACTCGGTCATATAACAATAATAACACGCAGAAAAATTTTCCTTAAAGCGGCATAAAAAAAACCACCCAGTTAATGAGTGGATTGTTTTCTGCATCCTAATGGTCTTTAGTGTTTATTATTTAGGAGTTTATATGAT
>CASELB010000070.1 GCA_949288685.1 uncultured bacterium | reverse complement strand
TAACTTATTAATAACAGACCCGAATAAGCACACCAATTACATTAATTATCCGGGGTGTACAGACATAGTTGCATATATGACACCTGATGGTAAATATATTCCAATAACCGCCGGAACTCACGGAACATCAATTGCATCAAATACTGTCCCTTATAGAGATTATCTCGGCAGGTATGAAAAAGCAATCACATTCCCGACGATGGAAACATCCAAAAATATCCCGCAGCGGGTAAAAGATTTAATAAAATAAATTACCTCTCTTTACCCCTGTCCTATTAGGACAGGGGTTTCACTTTCCCTAGTTTTTAGAACGGTCAACGAGTTTGCCTTCTTTACTCCAGTTGAAAATTGAGCGGAGCTCTTTGCCGATTTTTTCAATCTGGTGGTTTTCGGATTCTTCACGGAGTTTTTTAAAGTTCCGGCTGCCTCCGTTCATTTCTTGCATAAATTCCGTTGCATACTTGCCGTTCTGGATATCATCAAGAATTTTTTTCATTTTTGATTTAACATCTTCATCTATGAGAAATTTACCTCGGGTTAAATCCCCGTATTCTGCATTATTAGAAATTGAGTAATGCATATCGGAAATTCCGCCCTGATAAATCAAGTCAACAATAAGTTTTAATTCGTGGCAGACTTCAAAGTATGCCATATATGGTGAATACCCTGCTTCCACAAGAGTGTCAAACCCAGCTTTTATAAGAGCGCTGCAGCCGCCGCATAAAACTGCCTGTTCGCCAAAAAGGTCTGTTTCAGTTTCTTCTCTGAAACTTGTCTCCAGGATACCTGTTTCGCCTGAACCTATTGCAGCAGCGTAAGACAGTGCAACATCAAGAGAATTGCCGCTGAAATCCTTTTGTACCGCAACCAGAGAAGGTACTCCGCGCCCAGCCGTGTACTCGCTTCTTACTGTGTGCCCCGGGGCTTTAGGTGCTACCATTATAACGTTTACGCCTTCCGGCGGGTTGATTAAGCCGTAATGAATATTAAACCCGTGCGAAAACATCAGGTATTTACCTTCGCATAAGTGTTGTGCAATCTGCTCTTTATAAACTTTTGCCTGAATTTCATCAGGTATAAGTATTTGTATGATATCAGCCCACTCGGCGGCATCTTCAATCGGCATTGTTTTAAAC
This sequence comes from uncultured bacterium, assembly GCA_949288685.1. Lineage (GTDB taxonomy): Bacteria > Cyanobacteriota > Vampirovibrionia > Gastranaerophilales > Gastranaerophilaceae > CALUTH01. The sequence continues at coordinate 8,267 of CASELB010000070.1, read as the reverse complement.
CCGTAATCACGTGCTTTTATGTCCGATGCGCCTTCCGGTCTTACGCCTATAACAATATTACCGCCGGAATCTCTAAGGTTCATAGCCTGACCGTATCCTTGTGAACCAAACCCGATTATTGCTATTTTGTAATTCTTAATCAAATCTCTGTTAATATCAGCATTAGTGTAGACTTTTAACATAAAAACACCTATCCTTTCTGTGCGCAAGCTGCGTTAATAAGTCCTAAAAACAGCGGGTGCGGTCTTTCAGGTCTTGATTTAAATTCCGGATGAAATTGAGATGCTACAAACCAGTCATTTTGCGGAAGTTCTACAACTTCTGCGAGCATTCCGTCCGGTGACATTCCTGAGAAAACAAGTCCCGCTTTTTGTATCCTGTCTAAATATTCACTGTTTACTTCATATCTGTGCCTGTGACGTTCTGAAATTTTGGTTGTTCCGTAAGCCTGTGCAGCAACCGAACCTTTTTTAAGATGGCAGTCATAAGCTCCGAGGCGCATTGTACCGCCGTAACCTTTTATATCTTTTTGTTCCTGCATCAAATCTATTACAGGATATTCAGGGTTTTCATTAAACTCTGTTGAGTTAGCGCCTTTTAAACCTGCTACATTTCTGGCGTATTCGATTACGGCACACTGCATACCGAGACACAGCCCTAAAAACGGCAGATTATTTTCCCGCGCGTATTTTATTACATTTAATTTCCCTTCAATGCCTCTAATTCCAAATCCGCCCGGAACAACTACAGCATCAATGTCTTTTAGTAAAGTTTTACAAATATCTTCATCAATACATTCTTCTGAATTTATCCATTTGATATCTATTTTTGCGTCATTTGCATAACCGGCGTGTTTTAGAGATTCAACTACAGAAATGTACGCATCGGAAAGTTTTGTATATTTGCCTGCAATTCCGACTTTAAGAGTTTTTTTAGGGTTTTTAATCTTTTCAACAAGCAGTTCCCAGTTCTTTAAATCAGGTTTTCTGTTTTCTACTCTTAGTAAATCCAGAATTACGCCTGCCATATTTTGCTCTTCAAGTGCAAGCGGCACTTCGTAGATACTTTTCATATCGCGGCATTCAATGACGGCTTCTTTGGGTACAGAGCAGAAAAGAGCAAGTTTTTCTTTTTCAGTTTTAGGAATTGGTTTAGATGTCCTGCAAACAAGTACTTCCGGCTGGAGCCCGTAACTTCTTAGTACCTGTACACTGTGTTGTGACGGCTTTGTTTTTAGTTCCCCGGAAGTTGGGAGATATGGCAAAAGTGTACAGTGAATATTGATAGCATTATTATACCCAGCCTCTGTTTTAAACTGTCTTATTGCTTCAATAAAGGGCAGCCCCTCAATGTCACCGATTGTTCCGCCGATTTCTATTATTTGGAAATCCGCTTTAAAGTGTTTTTGGGCTTTTATAATTCTTGATTTAATTTCATTTGTAATATGCGGGATAGTTTGCACGGTTGCTCCGAGATAATCTCCGCGGCGTTCCTTCTTTATAACGGTTGAATATACGCTTCCGGATGTTACATTACTTAATTTACTGAACGGAGTATCTATAAATCTTTCATAGTGCCCGAGGTCAAGATCTGTTTCTGCACCGTCATCTGTTACAAAGACTTCTCCGTGCTGAAACGGGCTCATTGTGCCCGGGTCAACATTAATATACGGGTCAAATTTTTGGATACAAACACTGAATCCTCTTGAACGGAGGAGTTTTCCGAGTGATGCGCCTATAATCCCTTTGCCTAAAGAACTTACAACCCCGCCTGTTATAAAAATATATTTTGTCATTTTTTATCCCTTCCTGATTTGTGATACAGCTGTATAAAAGATTTCCCATCTTTGAGGGATGGGAAACCGGTAAATTTATTTAATTGATTTTTGGGACTCTAAAGAACCCGTTTTCTTCGTAAGGTGCATTGGACATCAGTTCTTCTTTTGTTTGTTCATAATAGACTTTGTCCTCTCTCATTACATTTGAAAAATCAATAGCGTGTGCCATTGGTTCAACATTAGATGTGTCAACCTCGTTCATCTGGTTAACGTATTCAAGAACCGCGCCTAATTGTCCGGTAAATTTTTCTTTCTCTTCTTCTGTAAGTTCAAGTCTTGCAAGTTTTGCAACATGTTCAACATCTTTTATTGTAATCATAATCTTTCTCCGTATATTACTATGGTATCACAAAAAAAAATTATTTAACCGCAGTTTATGAAGTAAATGTTACAGATTTTTTATATAAATTGAAAGCATAGTTAGTTTAATATATCATTTATATTGAAAAGGAGGGTATGAATATGCTCAAAAAGATGTTAAGAGGACTGATGCTTTTAGTTGTTACTTCTGTTTGCGTACAGTCAGCGTTTGCTTTTTATTCTGATATGGATGAAAGCCACTGGGCTTACAAACAAATTAAAATACTGTCAGATTCAGGTGTGCTTGTAGGGTATCCGGACGGAACATTTAAGCCGGACGAAAATGTTACAAGATCAGAATTTGCATCAATGGCTATAAAAGCGCTCGGGCAGGAACATACAAATATTGCTCAGCCCGTAAATTTTACCGACATTGATACGTCTTACTGGGCGTATGATTCAATCCAGAAAGCTGTATATTTCGACTTGATTTCTAATGATAAAGATTCTGAAAAATTTAGACCTGAAGATTCTGTATCAAGAGCGGAAACTATTACCATCGCTGTTAATGCTCTTACAACAGAACAAATCAGCGAGCAAAAAGCTAAAGATATTCTTAAGCCGTATAAAGATTTTGATGATATTCCGTCAGATTTTGTAATTACGGCTGGCAAGGCTGAAATTCTTAATATGATTACAGTTGAGCCTGAAAGAAAAGGTTATTTGGATGCCGGCAGAGCTGCTACCAGAGCGGAAGTTGCAGCAATACTTTACAATATGACTGAACAGGCAAAGCTAAACCCTAATGCAAAACTTGCCGAAGCAATGAGAAAGAAAACGGGCAACGGATTTGTTATTGATAAAGCCTATGTTCAAGGCTCAACGGGCGTTATCCCCGCAGGCTCAATTGTTCCTGTAAAACTGGGTACGGTTCTCGGTTCTCAAATTTCTGAGTCAGGAGATTTGTTTATCGCTAAAGCTCCCCAAAACTATATTACAAAAGATAAATTTATACTAATCTACAAAGACAGTGATATTAAAGGGCAGGTAAGAATAGTAGAGCCGGGAAAACTGTTTTTCAGAAACGGCGTACTGATTTTAGACAGTAATATCCTTGTTACTCCTAATGACCAGGCTGTTATGTTTAAAGGGGTAAGTAATGTAGAGAACCAAAAATCAAAATTTATGGAATTTATACGTAAAATATTTAAAGGTGATAAAGTTACGGTTATCCCGGGAAATGTAGTTTACGTAAGGTTATTACAGCCATTAAGAATTGATTTAACCAACGGCTGGATTTACGAAAATAAATAAGTAAGATAAGAGGGGTATCTTCCCCTCTTTTTTCAAATAGGCTGAATGATTAAAAATGAATACTAAAATGTCATTATTACGGTTATTTTTATTATTTGTTAAAATAGGTGCAATCCTCCTTGGCGGCGGATATGTTATTCTGCCTGTTATGAAAGCAGAGTTTGTAGAAAAAAACAAACTGATTTCAGAAGATGATTTAATTGATTATTTTGCAATAAGCCAATCACTTCCGGGAATTATAGCGGCAAATATTTCTATTTTTGTTGGCTATAAATTAAGAAGAACCATCGGAGCAATTATCGCGGTTATCGGAGTTACTTTTGCACCTTTCTGGAGCATTGTTTTACTTGCATCTGTAATAAGTAAGTATTTACACACTGATTTTATGCAGGGAATTTTCTGGGGTGTGGGCATCGGTGTTATGGTGCTTATGGTTCAGGCAACAAGAGAAATGTGGGCAAAAGCGTTTGAAGATAAATTTGCATACCTGATATTTTTTGCAGGACTCGGGGTTATGCTGTTTACAAACCTTTCTCCCGTACTGGTTGTCATATCATCTGCTATAATCGGTGTTATTTATAAAAGTCTGATAAACAGGGGGCGCAGCGTATGATATTTGTCCACCTGTTTTATGAATTTTTTAAAATCGGTTTATTTTCTTTTGGCGGCGGATATGCGACTATTCCGTTTTTGTACCATATAGGAGAAGTGTACGGCTGGTTTTCAGCAGTTGATTTAGAGCGTATGATAGCGATAGCATCAGTTACCCCGGGACCGGTAGGTGTTAATATGGCAACATATACGGGACTTACTTCCGGCGGATTGGTAGGTTCTCTTATTGCTACAACAGCAATAACTATACCGTCACTGATTCTTATTGTAATTATTTCTAAAATATTAAAAAAGTTCAGAGAAAATTTTTATGTTAAAGCTGTCATATACGGATTAAAGCCCGCTAGTTGTGCTCTTCTTGCATCTGTTGCACTTCAAATGATTTTGTCCAAAACAAATGATATTTATGCAATGGGAATTTTTGTCGCATTTTTAACTATGAGCTTTTTAACGAAAAAAGACCCGTTATTTTATTTGGGAATAACAGGTCTTATTGGATTAATAATTAAAACATTTCATATTATCTAGGTTTTAGGAATAACCCATAATGTAACGTTTCTGCCTTCAAGCGCAGGAGCTTTTTCAACGGTTACGTCGTTTTCGAGGTCGGTCATAAAACGTTTTGTTAAATCAAATGCCAGATTTGAGTGCTGCATTTCACGACCTCTTAACATTACGACAATTTTAACTTTATTGCCCTGCGAAATAAATTTCCTTATATTTTTAAGCCTTACTTCATAATCGTGAGTATCGATTTTATAACGGACTTTAATTTCTTTTATTTCAATTGTATGTTGTTTTTTCTTTGCTTCTTTAGCCCGTTTATCGAGTTCATATTTGTACTTGCCGTAATCAAGAATTTTTGCTACGGGAGGTTCCTGATTAGGGCTTACGAGAACTAAATCCAGATTGGCGTCTTCAGCCATTCTTAATGCGTCTCTTGTTGATATAACACCGTGATTTTTACCGGTATGGTCAATTAATCTTACTTCTCTTGAACGTATTTTTTCGTTAAAAATAACTTTATCTTTGGCGGACTTTCCGCTCTTGTCATCAGCTGCTATGGTATGTCTCCTTTTTTTATGTTTTACAATTACAAACATAATAATATCACATACTTGCGTTTTTTCAAGAGTTTAGATATAGTTATCCGTTACAAATCAGAGTTTTAATTCGTCTCATTGCTTCAATAGTATTTTCTTTGCTGCCAAAAGATGTTAAACGGAAAAACCCTTCGCCGTTTTTTCCAAAACCTTCGCCAGGTGTTCCGACGACTTGAATATTAGTCAGCAGATAGTCAAAGAAATCCCACGAGGACATGTTATCGGGACATTTTAACCAGATGTATGGAGAGTATTTTCCGCCAAAGTATTTAATCCCGCACTCATCCAGTGTTGCCGCAATAATTTTGGCATTTTCGCGGTAATAATTCAAGTTAGTTTCAATTTCTTTTCTTCCTTCCGGGGTAAATACAGCTTCTGCACCGCGTTGAACGATGTATGGTACACCGTTAAATTTTGTAGTCTGGCGTCTTAACCACATTTTGTTGAGCTTGCCGAGAGAATGCGGTACAACCGTATACCCGCAGCGGGTGCCCGTAAATCCTGCGGTTTTTGAGAATGAACAAAATTCAATAGCGCAATTTTTTGCACCTTCAATTTCGTAGATTGAGTGAGGAAGTGAATTATCGGTAATAAAGGCTTCATACGCGGCATCAAACAGGATAACCGCATTGTTCTGAATGGCATAATCAACCCACTGTTTAAGCCCGTCTTTTGTATAAACAGCGCCTGTAGGATTATTGGGTGAACAGATGTAAATAATATCGGCTTTTATGTTTTTATCAGGTGCAGGCAGAAAATTATTTTCTTCGTTGGCGTTTATGTAAACTATTTTACGTCCCGCCATTACGTTAGTATCGACATATACGGGATAGACGGGGTCAGGAACAAGTACTGTATTATCTTTATCAAACAGGTCGAGAATGTTGCCCAAATCGCTTTTTGCACCGTCAGAGATAAATATTTCATCAGATTCAAGTTCTACATTATGCTCTAAGTAGTAATTTTTAATGGCGTTTTTCAGAAAATCGTATCCTTGTTCGGGTCCGTAGCCGCGGAAAGTTGATTGTACGCCCATTTCATCAACGGCGGATTTCATTGCGCTAACGACAGCTTTGCACAGAGGGAGAGTAACATCGCCGATACCGAGACGGATAATTTTTTTATCCGGGTTTGCAGTGCTAAACTCGTTTACTTTTTTAGCGATAGTTGAAAACAAATAACTCTCTTTAAGATTAGAATAATTTTCATTTAATTTCATATAACCTCCATGCCTGTTAGTGATTGTATTATAGCACAAATTTCAGGTGTAATAAAGGGTGTCATGGTGTTAGCTTGAAGTGGGAAAATGTGATATAATCCGAATATGAACGAGAAACTTGCGGAGAGTTTAAAGATTATACCGGAACTTCCGGGGTGCTATATTTATTATGATGCCGCCGGAGAGATTATATATGTCGGCAAGGCAAAGATATTAAAGCGCAGGGTGTATAGTTATTTTCATAAGCATCACGACAGTGCGAAACTCAGGGTAATGGTTCCGCAGATTGACCGTCTGGAATATATAATAACTGATTCTGAGGTAGAAGCGCTTATACTGGAGTCGCATTTAATTAAGAAACATAAGCCGAAGTATAATGTACTGCTTAAGGATGATAAAAAGTACCCGTACTTTTTGATAACGGATGAGGAATTTCCGCGGATAACAGTTGTAAGGAAAAAGAATTTAAATCCCGAACACGGACGATATTACGGACCGTATACCGATGTCAGGGCAATGTATTCCACGCTTGAATTTCTTAAGCGGATATTCCCGCTTAAACAGTGCAAAACTCCGAAATTCAAATCAAGACCATGCCTGTACTATCATATCGGCAGATGTCTTGCCCCGTGTATGAAAAAAGTTACATCGGAGGAGTATAAAGAGCTTATTTCAAAGGTTGAAATGTTTTTGTCCGGCAAACAGTCGGAACTTATCAGTGCATTAAAAGAGCAGATGGAAAAGTACGCGGCGGAAGAGCAGTTTGAAAAGGCTGCAAGACTGCGGGACAGTTATCTTGATTTGCAAAAGACTCTTGAGCGGCAAAAAGTTGTTTATGAAAATACGGGAAAGAATGAAGATATATTGTCTTTTGTGTATGAGGACGGAATTTTTGCGGTCGTAATTTTATTGATACGTGAAGGGCGTCTGATTGATAAGAAGGATTTTGTTTACTTTGAGGAGGGAGACGCGGTAACGGAGTATTTTGAAGCGTTTTTCAGGGAGTATTACGGCGGGCTCAAACAGGAATTTCCGGATAAAATTGTAGCAAATGAACTGGAAGAGACAGGAGATAAGAAACTTTATCAGGACTGGTTAAAAATTCTTTCGGGGAAAAATGTTCAGATAAGTTACGGGAAAACAAAGAACGGGAAGGAACTTATTGAACTTGCGCATAAGAATGCGGAGCATTTGATGGAGCGGGCAAAACTCGAAAAACTTTCAAAGATACGGAATGATTTTAATGAAGTCGGGAGTTATTTGAAGGAAAAACTGGGGTTAGATAATTTTCCGAGGCGGATTGAATGTTATGATATATCACATATACAGGGAACAAATACTGTTGCGTCAATGGTAGTATTTCAGGACGGAATGAGTAAGAAATCGGCGTACAAACGCTTTAAAATAAAGAGTACCGAGGGAAAACCCGATGATTTTATGTCAATGAAGGAAGTTTTGTCGCGGCGTCTATCGCGTCTTGGGGATAAGGGATGGGAGAAACCTGATTTAATAATAATAGACGGCGGGAAGGGGCAGTTGTCGTCAGTTATGCAGATAGTTGAGGAACTCGGTATAAGGGATATTGACTTTGTGAGTCTTGCAAAGCGTGAAGAGGAAGTTTTTTTGCCGCACAAGTCCGAATCTGTTTTGCTGCCGAGACAGTCGGAAGCATTGTATTTGATACAGAGAGTAAGGGATGAGGCACACAGGTTTGCGATAACGTATCACAGACTATTGCGCTCAAAAGCACTAAAAAAGTAGCTGCTTCACTCTGAATGGGTAAATAACCGTGTCGTACTGTCTCAAACATGTCACCCTGAGCTTGGTTCAGTGTCTTACCCGCATGGTATTTCCCTTCATGTTGTCCTGAACTTGTTTCAGG
>CASELB010000069.1 GCA_949288685.1 uncultured bacterium | reverse complement strand
TTCGGAGGGTGTTTTGTTTATTATAAATATCCTACGCTTGAAGACTTCTTTTAAACTCTTCCGGTCTGGAAGAACGTGCAAGTGCGTCTTCAAGAGTGATTTTCTTTTTAAGATAAAGGTCTTTAAGTGACATTTCAAGTGTTTGCATACCAAAGCCCGCATTAGTCTGCATCGTTGAATAAATCTGTGCAGCCTTTGACTCTCTGATAAGGTTAGCAATAGCAGGGATAACAAGCATTGCTTCCTGAGCCATAACACGACCTTTTTTAGAACCGTCAGCCTGTAAGAGCGGCAGCAGTGTTTGTGCAAATACTGCAATCAAAGAACTTGAAAGCTGTACACGGATTTGTTGTTGCTGACCTTCGGGGAATACGTCAATAATACGGTCGATTGTTTGCGATGCAGAAGAGGTGTGCAAAGTGCCGAATACTAAGTGACCTGTTTCTGCAGCGGTCAATGCTAAACGTATTGTATCAAGGTCACGCATCTCACCAACCAGAATAACATCAGGGTCTTCACGAAGTGCAGACTTAAGTGCGTTTGCAAATGAACGTGTATCCTGTCCTAATTCTCTCTGGTGGATAATAGAACGTTTTGATGTGTGAATAAACTCGATAGGGTCTTCAATTGTCAAAATGTGTTCCGCTCTTGTCTCATTAATATAGTCAATCATTGCGGCAAGAGTAGTTGATTTACCTGAACCTGTAGGACCTGTAACCAGAACCAGACCGCGCGGTTTTTCAGCAATTTTTCTGACGGTTTCGGACAGTCCCAAATCTTTGAAAGACGGAACTTTAGATGAAATAACCCGGAAACATGCCGCATAATTGCCTTTGTCTCTGTACAGGTTACAACGGAAACGGCTTAATCCCGGGATACCGTATGAAAAGTCAAGTTCCCAGTCTTGTTCCAATCTTCTGCGCTGTTCTTTACTTAACATCGGGAACAGCAATAACTCTACATCTTCCGGCTTTAGAGGCGGTACATCCATACGCTGCAATATACCATCGACACGGACAGCCGGAGGTAACCCTGCAGAGATATGTAAGTCGCTCCCTTTCGCTTTTACAACGAACTCTAAATATTTTTCGATTAGCATTTCTACCTCTAATATATAAAACTCAATTCTCGTTTTAATTATATCATTTAACCGCAAAATTGCAAAGCAAAAATTATATAAATTGGTTTAAGCAGTGTAGAAATAATATTTTTGCAGGATAAATGCAATTAAGTTTTTTTTAAGATACAATATTAATTATTTTGAAAGGGAGAAGAATGAAACTTAGTAAAACAACCGCTGAAAACTCGTACAGATATTTATGGCTGTTATCAAAAATTTTTCCGTATATTAAACCTTACATGGGCAGAATTATTATAGGATTTATGATTGCAATTCCTCTGGGGCTTTTGGACGGTGTTGTTGCATTCTCTCTTAAACCCTATATGGACTACGTTGTAGGGCAAAAAGACTTGGTATTTACTCTGCTGGGGCATACTTATACTATTCATTTTGCGCTGTTAGGTGCGCTAATCCCTTTTGGTGTAATCGGGTTTGCCCTGTTTCAGGGAGTATTAAGATATCTTAATGACTATATTTCAGAATGGACAAGCCAGAAAATTACCAATTCCGTTAAGATTTCATTATTCAAAACCTTATTAAAAATGGATACCTCTTTTTATGATGAAAACAGTTCAGGGATTGTATTATCAAGATTTTTATCTGACCCTGATACAGCATCAAGAGGGATTGTTCAAAATATAAAAACAATTATTACAAGTGTTTGCGGCGCGCTCGGGTTAATCTGTGTTATGCTTTACAGTTCCTGGAAACTCGCTCTTATAGGTGTAGTTGTTTTATGTGCGGCGTTTATTCCGGTAGCTCTTATAAGAAAAAGAGTTAAACAGGCGTCAAACCTCGGTATGGTAATCGGCGGAAATATTACTACAAATATGAATGAGACTTATTCCGGTAACAAGGTAATGACGGCATATTGCCTGCAAGAACGTCAGGAAAAAGCATTTGAAAAACAAATACATGAATCTTTTGATGTTGCGATGTCTCTGATTAAACGCGCCGGCTGGATGTCGCCGCTGATGTACCTTATTGCATCTTGCGGTATTGCAATAGTACTCTGGTACGGTACAGGACTTATTATTAAAGGTGAAATGACTGCCGGCTGTTTTGCATCGTTTGTAACCTCACTTCTTTTATTGTATAAGCCGGTTAAAACTTTAGGTAACACCCTGACGGGATTACAAACAATTTTTGTTGCAATGGGGCGTGTCTTTGAATTGTTTGATATTAAGCCGGACTTGCAAGAAAAAGAAAATCCTGCGGTGCTTGAGAGTGTTAACTCTTCTATCAGACTTAATAATGTGTCTTTCGGATACACGCCGGAAAGGTTGGTACTGAAAAATATTAACCTTGAAATTAAAAAAGGTGAAACACTTGCAATTGTCGGGAATTCCGGCGGCGGAAAATCTACTCTTGTAAACCTCTTGCCGCGTTTTTATGACGTTACCGAAGGTTCTATTACAATTGATGGCGTAGATATACGTGAGTTTTCGCTTACAAGTCTAAGAAAACATATTGCTATGGTGTTTCAGGATAATTTTTTATTCTCCGGAACAATTAGAGAAAATATAATGATGGGTAATTATGATGTAAGTGAAGAAGATTTGGAGCAGGCGGTTGAATCTGCCCACCTGACAGAAGCGCTTGAGGCGCTGCCTGATGGTATTGATACAATGCTCGGTGAACGCGGCATGACATTATCAGGCGGACAAAGGCAAAGGGTTGCTATTGCAAGGGCTATGGTAAGAAAATCACCTATAGTTATTCTTGATGAGGCAACTTCCGCGCTTGATAACAAGTCGGAAGCTATTGTACAAAAAGCACTTGATAATCTGATGAAAAATAAAACCGTTTTTGTAATTGCACACAGGCTGTCTACAATTAAAAACGCTGACAGAATTGCTGTCATAAACGAAGGCGAACTTGTAGAACTGGGCACGCACGAACAGTTAATATCAAAAGAAAACGGTCAGTACAAAGCATTGTATGAAATGCAGTTTAGAAAACAGGAAACGGTTGAAGTGTAAATTGTTTACATAATCAGATTTACACAGGTGCTGCCGCTCAGCTTATATTCGTTTACCTGTTCTCCGGTGTGTTGCTTTCAATCGGAATTTCATCAAATTGCAGCTTTGTAAGTGCTTCATCTTCTATCTGTATAGCAATATTTTTGTACTTCTTAATGTTTGTCAGGTATTCATCGCGTATAGCTTTTGCGTAATCAAGAAGTTTTTGCGACTGTTGTGTTCCGCCGTGATTTTTGATAAATACAGCCCTGTCTACAAGAATTTTAATATGGCTCCTCAAGTTGTCCAGCATATTGGGATTTTCGTTTATCTGTCTTATAACCGGTGCATTAGAGCGGGTGTTGTTACATCTCTGGCATTCCCAGATGGTTACTTCTCCGTTTTCACTGTCAGGAGTGATGTGTTCAAGTGTTGCTGCGGAATACATTAACAGTCTTTCACCGATTTCTTCCGGTGAGCGGTCTTTGTATTTCATTATAAACGCAGAAACAGAATCTTCCGATGTCGGCATTTTTTCCGCAAGTGCTATTATTTTGTCGCGTGTTTCTTTGTCTTCAATTTTTGCGGCAAACTCGTTTACATCATTAATAAAGATTTTACGCTTAAATTTTACCGGACGTTTTTTGAGTATAAATTCTTTGGCTGTTTTGGTAATAGCAAGTAATTCCTGTTTGTTCTCATCGCTCTCTAATTCTGCTGCAAATGTTTTCATTTGATTAAGAATAGTAAGCTGTGCGGCAACAAGACTGCTTTCATACTCAAAAGACAGTAAAATAATGAGTTCTTGAAGGTCAATACCCGGATATTTTTGTGCAAGCGGTTTAATTATTTGCATAATGCTGTACTCTACGGGTTTCATATAATCTTCAAACTGTTCTAAAGCGTTTACGGCAGTAAGGCAAGATGCACTGAATAATCCTGCAGCAGGAAGAGCTTTAACTTCATCAAGCGGAATCATCTGCTTGCCGCAGCACGGGCATGGCAGGTTTAGTTTAAGCAGGTTTTTAAGCCAGTATTTGGGATACGTATCGGAAAATTTGCCGGTAAATTGTATACCGCTCATACTGTACGGATAATAATCTATTTCTCCGTATTTTGCAGAATCATCAGCCGTTGTCATGCAGAAACTTCCTTTTGATTTTTTAATATAATTGGTTCTTCCCGAATATAAATTATTGACCGCTACTATTTTCATACCACAATTTTACCATCTTTTAACAAAAAGAGTAAAGGAAGAAAATTCCGGGTTATTGCGGTGATATAAAAATTGGCGGCATATCTTAAAATTTACCAATTCAGACAGGCTCTTTTTTGTCATGCTGAACTTGCGGATTTTCGGTAGGGTGGAGCAAAGCGGAACCCGTAAGGTGTCGGGAAATTCAACATTTCCCGACACCCCGAATAATCCAAGACAGTTTCAGCATCTTGAACAGGTTTTGTTTTAGACCCTGAAATAAATTCAGGGTGACATGTTTAGGCTTGTCATTCCGAACTTGTTTCGGAATCTCTTGCAAGACTCGTTTTAGGTTATGAAACCTCTTGGTTGCTCGCGTTAAACGAGTTTTCAGGCAAAGGCTCCCGCTTTGCCCTCCGCTCTCTGCTCGCAATCCGCAGTTCAGGACGACATATCATTTACTCCTTCAGGGTGACATGTTGTTTACCCCTCCCCCCCTGATGAATGAAATTTTGGTTCTTACTTGAATTTTTACTGAAAAATCAGTATCATTGTAATTATGGACGATGAAGTAATATCCTTTGACGAAGTCAAAAATCAACTAATAGAAGAGCATTACAGCGAAGACGATATAAAAGAAATAGAAACGGCTTTTGAGTTTGCAAAGAAACTGCATCACGGGCAGTACCGCGTCTCTGAGGAGCCGTATATTGTACACCCCATTGAGGTTGTAAAGATACTGGTATCTTTAAGGGCTGATAAGCATACACTAATGGCGGGATATTTGCATGACATTCTGGAGGATACGGATACAACGCCGGAAGAATTGAAGGAAAAGTTTGGTGAGGATGTTTTGAACCTTGTGCAGGGGGTTACAAAGCTCGGAAAGCTGCAGTTTAAATCAACGGAGGAGCGGCAGGCTGAAAACTTCAGGCGTATGTTTATTGCTATGGCGTCTGACGTAAGAATTATATTTTTAAAACTTGCTGACAGGCTGCATAATATGCGTACGCTTAATTATATGACTCCTGCAAAGCAGCAAAAAATTGCGCAGGAAACTCTTGATATATTTGCACCGCTTGCAAACCGCTTAGGGGTCGGTAAAATTAAGGCTGAACTTGAAGATTTGTCATTAAGATATCTTCATCCGGATAAGTATTATGAGATAGCACAGCTTGTTTCCCAGAAAAAAACAGAGAGGGAAATGACTGTTAAACTTCTTATTGAAAGTATTTCAAAAGATGTTCAAAAGAGCGGAATTAACGCAAAGATTACCGGACGCGCCAAGCACTATTATTCAATATATAACAAGATGAAACGCTTAAATATAGCATTTCATGATTTGTATGACATAACGGCTGTGCGCGTAATTGTTGATACGGAAAAAGAGTGTTATGAGGTCCTCGGGCTTATTCACCAGCGGTTTAAACCGATACCCGGACGGTTTAAAGATTATATAGCAATGCCTAAAAGCAATATGTATCAATCATTGCATACCTCTGTTATCGGACCGCGGCAAAAACCGCTTGAGGTTCAGATAAGAACGTGGGAAATGCACGAAATCGCAGAATACGGGGTCGCTGCACACTGGCGGTATAAAGAAAAAGGTGTCCAGAGGGCAGACTCTAATATTGATAAACAATTTTCGTGGATGCGAAAACTTGTTGAGTATAACAAAGAATCGCAGGATGCGGAGGATTTTGTAAATGCTGTTAAACTGGATTTATTTTCAGATCAGGTATTTGCGTTTACTCCTCAGGGTGATGTCATTGACCTGCCTGCAAACGCTACACCTGTTGACTTTGCCTACCGTATTCACTCGGATGTCGGAAACAGAACGGTTGGAGCGCTTATTAACGGCAGAATTGTGCAGCTTGATACCAAACTCAAAAACGGTGATATTGTTGAAATTCTGACTTCAAAAGTTTCTGCGCCGCGGCTTGACTGGCTCAATTTTGTAGTTACAAAACAGGCTATTTCCAAGATTCGTCAGTGGTATAAAAAGAACAAGCGGGAAGACCACATTGAACTTGGCAGAGCAAACCTTGAACATGAGCTTACAAAGGTTGTTTTTGATGAGTATATGAAAAACGGTGAGTTTGAAAAAGTTGCTCATCAGATGAATTATATTTCAGTGGATGACCTTTTTGCAGCGCTGGGGTACGGGGAAACTACGGTTAACAAAATAGTTAATAAATTAAAACGACCGGCAAAGCCGCAGGAACCGACATTTTCAGGTAAACGTCATAAAGCCTCCGAAAAAGATATTATCGGGCTTGAAGGGTTGTTATACAGCTTTGCAAGATGTTGTTCTCCAATCCCCGGTGAACCGATTGTCGGAGTTGTAACCCGTTCTAAAGGTGTTACGGTACACAGACTTGATTGCAAAACGCTGGATGATATTCCGCCGGAGAGGCTGCTTGATATAAGATGGTCGGGGCACCATGTTGATAAGACGTATTCTACAACCATCCGTATTGAAACGGCTGAAAAAATGGGGATATTAAAAGATATTATATCTGTTGTTGCTGATAACAATACCAATATCAATTATGCAAATTGCAAGACCCGTAATAAAGTCGGTATTATAGAACTGGGAATAGAGCTTGATAATATTGATACCTTGCGAAAAGTTATGACAGCAATACAGTCATTGCCGGAAGTTTACAGTGTAAGGCGAATTCAAACTTCATTTAATCAGGCACCGCAGCAATTTGGCAAGAAAAATGTCAAATCAAGAAGCGGAAAACCCACTCCTGCAACACCGCGGCATAAGAAACAATAATTATTATCTTATAAAATTAGTTTTGGTTTTGTTTTCAAGTACCGGATGATTAATATTGTTTTCGTTAGCAATGGCAAATGATTTTAAATGCCAAGCCATATTGTTGCCAAGATTATGCATTATTTCAATGCCTTCTTTATCAAGATAAACTTCTTCCGGCTTATTACCGTGAACCATATTCCAGTAACAGGAAGAAACTACCGGCATGTTATTAATTTGAAAATACTTGTTAATAACATCAACTGATGCCGTAGTTCCTGCGCGTCTTGCAGAAACTACGGCAGCGGCGGGTTTGTAAGCAAATGCGCTTCCGCCCGCATAAAAAGCTCTGTCTAATACGGAAAGCAGCCTGCCTGACGGATGTGCGTAATATACAGGTGAGCCGAATATGAACCCGTCAGCATTTTCTGCTTTCTCAATTAAAATGTTGACAATATCATCATTAAATATGCATCTGTTCGGGGTTTTAGTCCGGCATGTGCCGCAGCCGGTGCAGTCTCTGTAAGGTGAAGTTCCAAGGTTCAGTATTTCTGTTTCGATATTATTGTTATTGAGCGCTTTTGCAACTTCGCTTAAGGCGGTGAATGTACAACCGTTCTCACGGGAACTTCCGTTTACCATTAAAACTTTCATATTACACTCCTTCTTATGATTTTATTTTATTAAATTTTTTGTTTTTTTACAATCAGTATAAGCGGGCAAAAGATGAATTTTAGTATAAAATATTGTTATGACTCTTTTATCGGGAAAATTTTATCTTCAAGATACGGTTACCGTTGCGCGTGAACTGCTGGGAAAAGTATTATGCCGCAGGATTAACGGAGAAATTTTGCGCGGTGTTATATGTGAGACAGAAGCCTATACGCAGGAAGATCCTTCCTGCCATGCATTTCGCGGAGTTACTGACCGGTGTGAAGTTATGTTCAGAGAAGGCGGATTTTGTTATGTGTATTTTATTTACGGAATGCACTATTGCATGAATGTAGTAACAGAAAAAGAAGGGCGCGGGTGCGCTGTATTAATACGTGCTCTTGAACCGCTCGACGGGTTGACCGGAACGAACGGACCTTCAAGATTATGCAAAGTACTGGGGATTACAAAGGAGTTGAACGGCGTTGACTTACGTACCAAAAAGTCTCCTCTATGGATTGAAAAAGGTGAAGCTCCGGCGGAAACAGTAACAGCGAGGCGAATTGGGATATCTTCTGCCGTTGAATATCCGTGGCGATTTTATATTAAAGACTCAAAATGGGTTTCAAAAAAATAATTCCGATATTTACTTTATCCCGTGTATTTTCTACAATATAGCTATAAGAGTATAGAAAGGAGAATTTCCTATGATTACAAAAATGAAAGATATTAAAACAACATTTACAGGAGTTGATTTTAGTAAATACTCCTCAAAGGTTTCGGCGTTTGTAGATGAATTTGCTTCACGTGCAAACAAGCCGGGGCAATTTTTAAACTGGGTTAATCTGCCGCAAGAACAATTAAAGAGAGTAGATGAGCTTTATTTAATGGCAGATAATTTCAGAAAACAAACAGGCGTTAAAAAGCTCAGTGTTATGGGGATTGGCGGCTCAAAACATACAGTTGAACACATGCTCTCAATAAACGGTTTAAATGTTCGTCAGGATGTTGTTGCTTTTTATTCTGATGTTGATTCCGCAAGTCTTGAAAGATTTTTGTATAAACTCGGTGATGTGACAGAATCTAATTATATGATTGCTTCAAAATCAGGTTCTACTTTTGAAACAAAAGACGGATTTCTTAGAATACAAAAAATGCTTGAAGATGCTTATATTGCAAAGGGTCAGTCTGCTGACGAGGCTAAAAAGTCAGTAAGCAAACACTTTATTGCAGTAACGGATAAGAATTCAGAAAAGAGTGAACTTAGAAGAACATCTGATGAGAACGGTTGGATTGGAAATCTTTATATCCATGATGATGTAGGCGGCAGATTTTCAGCATTTGATGATCACGCTATATTTACACTTATCTGGGCAGGGATGAAAAAAGAAGATTTAATCGCACTTTTAAACGCTGCGCAAGAAATATCAAAACTCTCTTTATCTGCAGATTTAGAACTAAATGACGCACTTAAACAGGGAATTTTCTGGGCAGACGCAAAACTAAACGGAATTGCGGCGTCAGTCCATCAATATATGGGTTCAATCTTTGAAAATACGGTTTACTGGCATGCTCAAATGCAGAATGAATCGGTAAAAGATACTTTAAAACAGGTTGCAAAAGTTCCTGATGCAATGCATCACAGTGCAGAAGCACACTTTAACCCTGCAAATAAACTTGTTTTTGCTTTAACGGTACCATCTGATAACGGC
>CASELB010000068.1 GCA_949288685.1 uncultured bacterium | reverse complement strand
GATTCCGGAGGCATATAAACACTACCTTTGGGATGACCAAATAAAAATTAGAGCAGCAAATAGTGGTATACAAACTACGGCGGGTGATTTAATACTGAGAAAAGGTAATTCGTATGAAGTGCCTCCAATAGAACGTTTGAATCCAGGCAATAATTTTCAAGGATATGAACTTGGGAAAGCGTATTTACAAGCAGCAAAAGAGGGCAAATTGATACAAAATCCGGAAATCGGTGCACCTGTTAATTATCGTGCGAGATTTGAAACCCCTGATTATTCAAATGTCCGCTCAAAGTTTCCGGCGGATGCAATACCAACTCAAACAAAACAGGGTAAAGCAACAGCATATACAACTACAAACGAACCGGACGGAATTGTATACCGCGGAGAAGACGGAAAACTCTATGTCCCGAACAAATGGAATCCTGAAAGTCCGCACGAGGTTAAACCTAATTCTGTAATAATGATTTATGACAGAGCCGCCGGTGACTTTGCTGTAGGCGACCCGACAGTTATTGCAAAAACTTACAGAAATCCGGCGACCAATCAGATTGACCCGTTGTATGATGTAAAACCTGGGATTCAAAACGCAATAGAAATTCAAAAAGATTTAGTTCCGTCTGCTTTTAAAATAGTACCGGAAGGAACTGTTGTTAAAACCAAAGAGAGACCTGATGGGGTAACAGTCAAAGACGGTCAAGCAGTAATGTATGATATTGACGGTGATCCATACGTTGTTGATATTAAAGAAACGCTGTTAAAGCGTTATGAACCTGTCGGAGATGCAGCAAAAGTAGCGTTTGAGACTCTGAAAGAAGGCAAGTAAATAAGATGCTACGGTAAATCTGTAAAGAATCCGAAACTTTATAAAATCAAATTCTGACGGAACCGGCAGAACTGCCGGTTCCGTTGAGTATAAAATTTAACACCCTAATATATCACTGTTTAATTTTAGCTGGTCAGCGTTAATTAGTGCCGGATAATTATTTATGTCTTTGGATTTAACAAATTCAATAGCGTCATTTCTGGCTGCTTCAAGAATATTTGCGTCACGAACAAGGTCAGAAATAATTAAATCAGGCAGACCGCTCTGCCTTACGCCTAAAAATTCTCCCGGTCCGCGGAACTGAAGGTCTTTTTCAGCTATAACAAATCCGTCATTTGTTTCTGTCATAATGTTTAGCCGCTCTTTAGTCTGCGGGTTTCGTGTGTTTGAAGAGAGTATGCAGTATGATTGAATATCAGAACGTCCTACTCGTCCTCTTAACTGGTGTAATTGTGAAAGTCCAAACCTTTCGGCGTTTTCTATTACGATAACAGTGGCGTTTGGTACATCAACCCCTACTTCTACAACCGTTGTTGATACAAGTATGTCGAATTCTTTATTTTTAAATTTTTCCATCACATCATCTTTTTCGGAGTTTTTAAGTTTACCGTGCAGTAGACCAATTTTCAAATCGGGGAAAATTTCATTCTGCCATCTTTCAGCCTCAATTGTTGCGGCTTTGGCAGAAAGGGTTTCACTTTCTTCAATAAGAGGGTAAACTATATAGACCTGATGTCCTTTTGAAACTTCATCCCTTATAAGTTTTGTAATAAGCGGTCTGGAGTTTACAAATTTTGTTATAATCGGTTTTCTGCCTTTTGGCATTTCGTCAATTACAGTTAAGTCAAGGTCTCCGTTTAGGGTTATTGCAAGTGTTCTTGGTATCGGGGTCGCGGTCATTGTTAATATTTGCGGAAGTTTGCTTTTTTGCCTTAGAGACAGCCGTTGTTTTACTCCAAACCGGTGCTGCTCATCTATTACAACGGCTCCGAGGTTATTAAATTTGATATTATCCTGAATGAGTGCGTGAGTGCCAACAGCTATTTTTGTTTGCCCGTTTGTAAGATTTTGTTCTTCTTCACGTCTCATTTTTGCACCTGATGAACCAAGGAAAAGTCCTATACTTATTCCGAGCGGGGTAAGCCATTTTACAAGGTTGTTGTAGTGTTGTTGTGCCAAAATTTCTGTTGGCGCCATAAGTGCTGCCTGATAACTGTTTTCAATTGCCGCAAGCAGCATAACGCAGGCTACAACCGTCTTACCGCTTCCTACATCTCCCTGTAAAAGCCGCTGCATAGGCTTACTTGAATGCATATCATTTAAAATTTCGTTTATTGCACGCTTTTGCGCTCCGGTAAGTTCAAAGGGAAGACTCTTAATAAAAGTCATGACCAGTCCGTCCGGTTTTACAATTAGCGGATAAGCGGTGTAGTCGGATTCTGTTTTTTGTCTTGCAAGTGCAAGTTTTAATTGTATTAAGAAAAATTCTTCGTAAATTAATGTATTACGTGCAATTTCCAACGTTTCCATATTTTGCGGGAAATGGATTTGTTCTATTGCATCTGCTTTGTGTATAAATCCGTATTTTTGAATAAGATAATCCGGTAGTACATCTTTAATTTCATTTTTGTATATTGTAATAGCATTATAGATTGCGCGCCGCAGAGTTTTGGGACTAAGGTTTTCACACAGGGGATAAACAGGAACTATCCTGCCTAAGTTAAGGTTAGAGTTTTCAAAAATTTCAGCAGTCATGATTGAATATGTCGGTTTATCTAATGTAAGCTGATTGTCATAACTGCTTCGCTTAACTATACCTGAGAGCATAATATTTGCATTCTTAGGGAATTGTGCTTTTGTTCTTTCAAGCATAAATTTATTAGCTTTACCATAAAAAAAGTTTATCGGAAGTTTACCTGTTTCATCTGCTACAATCAGTTTTACAATGCCGAGTCCGTTTTTTGAAGAGTAAGCGGATATTGATTTTATATATCCGAAAACGGTTGTACTCATCCCTTCTTTTAAAGAGCGGATTTTGGTTCTTGAAGAGTAATCAATGTGTTTAGAGGGGAAATAAAATAAAAGGTCATTTGCCGTATAAATTCCGAGTTTGTTAAACTGATAAGCTATTTTAGGTCCGACTCCTTTTATGTACATTACGTCAGTTTGAGAGGGCGGTTTTATTGTGTCGGTGTTTGAATTTTCAGGCGGATTGAGTTCGGCTCTAATTGCTTTAATAAGTCTGTCAATACATTTTTTTCGTTCAGGATAACTGTCAGTTGAATAATTATTAAAATGTTCATAGAGAACAACCCATTTAGGGTTTTTACCGGAAGATTTTATGAGTGTTTTTAGTTCCTGACAGATAAATTTGGAAAACGTCATGGTTTTTCCTCTTACGTCGATGTATTTATATGAAACCTCAACTTCTATTGCTTTTTTTATCAGGTCGAAACTATACACGTTTGTCCTCGATTATTCCAAGTACTTCATAGATATCCAATTTTTGCAGTTTGCCGCGGATTTGTACATCGGAAATTTTTATTACGTTAACGTAATTTTTCACTTCTTCATACGTTGTAGGACCGATTAAGAAATTAGTTTTATATATTTTATTATAACTTTCTATTCTGCTTGCGAGGTTAACTGTATCACCGATTACCGTATATTCCATTCTCCTTTCGGAACCAATGTTTCCTACAAATACTTCGCCAGTGTTAATACCGATACCGATTTCTATTTTAGGTTTACCTTCTTCTATCCATTTGTGCTGCAGTTGATGAACTTTTTTAAGCATATCATTAGCACATTTTACAGCATTAAGAGCATGGTTTTTGTCGTTTATCGGTTCTCCGAAAATTGCCATAACTGCGTCTCCGATAAATTTATTAATTATACCGTTATGGCTTGATATTATCGGTTCCATTTCCGTAAAATATTCATTTAAAATATTGGAAACCTCTTCAGCAGACATTTTTTCACTCATTGAGGTAAATCCGCGGATATCTGCAAACAGAACTGTTACAACGGATTTTTTACCGCCGAGTTTTAGTTCATCTATATTTTTTACAACATTTTCCATAATATCATCGGAAATATATTTGCCCATAGCTTTTTTAATTTTTTCTTTGTTTTGCCCTTCAAGCAAAAACCTGTGCAAATATCCGAAAATCATTGTCACAACTCCGAGAATAACAGGAGTTATAACGTTAATTGCAAGTCCGTTATAGAAAGAGAAACATGCGACAAAGAAAAATACAATAAATGCAGCTGTTATTATTGACAGTGATGCAAAAATAGTTTGTGTACTTATCAGTATATAAATAAATATCGCTGAAAATATTGCTAATAAAGCATTTTGCCATATAGTAAAGGATTTAAGAAAATCTTTATGAATTGAATTATCAAGAACAGTCGCCAGAATATCTGTTCCCGGATGGCGCGGTGAGACTGATGAGTGCAGAATATCAGAAAGACCTGTCGATGAGGCTTTTACATTTGCGCCGAGAATAATATACTTATCCTTAAACAATTCCGGTGATAATTCCGGTTTTTTCCCTGATTTTATACGGTCGTAATCATCCAGAATTTTAACGGCGGAAATTGTTTTATGTGAATAATTATTACTATAGAGTTTATAAAACTTGATGGGGGTTCTGTGATGACCGCCGACATAGCGTTGGTATTTTGGAGCGTAAAAGTTTATTGATTTACAGGTTACGTTATCCTGCGAAATTATACATTCCGGATTGTTTTTTGTAAGAAGGAAACCTCTGAATGCAAGGTAAGGGTACAAATACTGTTTGTAAGCTACAAATAGTGAAATATCACGTGTTACCCCGTCATTATCCTGCGGACATGTTACAGGTGCTGCATACTTAAGTACATTATAATATTCTTGCGGAAATTGCAGAATACTTTTAAACCTAAAGCCTTCAAAATATTTCCGGTTATCTTCAATAGGAGTTGAAAACTTATTGTAGTATTTTTCATCAATACCGATACCTTTTAAGTTGTCATTATACTCTTTAAAAGTTAATTCCATGCCGGAGACAAGGTTATTTATTTTAGAAACAGCGTTAAAATATTTTTTGTCGGAGTCGGGATTTTCATTGTCCGGAGTTCCTATAATAGCATCATGTATTATTAATTTCGGTTGAGCATTTTGGTTCAGGTACTCAAATATATTAGAATACATTTCACGTTTCCAGGGCCATCTGTATTTTGCAATAGATTCATCATCTATTACAATGATAAGTACATCATTGGAACCGTATCCGTGAGCGGTGAACGCTTTTGTCATAAAATCATAAAATTTAGGCTCTAAAAAGCTGTTAGAGAGCCAGAACGCGACAAATAAAAAAAGTCCTGCCGCAATTATTGTAAAAAATGTTTTTATCCCGCGCATAATATTATGATATAATAAATTAAAGAAAAAGGATAGAGAAAAAATGAGCGAAACATTAATAGATTTATTAACAAGAGAAAAACTATACCCGATAATAAGGTGTTCTGACCCGGATGAAGCAATAGAAATCGGCAGAGCAATGATAAAAGGCGGAATAAAAATTCTGGAAGTGAATATTGAAACTCCGGAATTATACAGAGCTGTGCAGGAACTATCAAAAGACGTATACGTCTGTGCGGGAAGTATAATAACATCGCTGCAGGCTCAGATGGCGATTGATTGCGGCGCTGTAATGTTTTCCAGCCCGATATTTCAGATGAATCTGGTTAAAATATCAAAAAATAAAAGAGTTCCGTTTATCGCAGGGGTTTCTACTGCAAATGAAGCGTATGCGGCATGGAAGGCAAGAGTCCTTTTAACAAAACTTTTCCCGACAACTGCCCTTGGCGGAATTTCTTATATCGGGGATTTACTTCGACAAATGCCGTTCTTAAGCCTCATGCCCGCCGGAAATATCAAACTTGACGAAGTTATCGGCTATATAAGAGCCGGTGCTAAATGTGTAGGTGTCGGTCGAGATTTATACGCTGATTTTACGCCAAATGAAATTACGGATAGAGTAAAATCAACGCTTAATGATATAAAGGATTATGCAAATTGGACAAACAATTAGATTTAGCGGTAATAGGCGAATGCCTGATTGAATTATCATCATCTGACAGGCTTGAGAGGGCGGATGTATTTCACAAAAGTTATGGCGGTGATAGCGTGATTTCTGCATTGATGGCAGCGAAACTCGGCAGTACTGCTGCTTTTATTACAAAACTCGGTGATGACGGCTTTGGAAAATATATCTATGATAGTTTGAAACAGGATGATATAGATGTTTCTCATATAGAACTTTTACAGGAGCAAAACGGGGTTTATATAGCTGCCCGTCCTGAAGATAATAAAAATGAATTTTATTATTATAAACGTAAATCCGCTGCTACTAAACTCAGTGATGATGATATTACGGAAGAACTGTTAAGCGGTTTCAAATGTCTCTATTCTACCGGTGTTACACAGTCATTATCAGTATCTGCAAGAAGTGCAGTGAAAAAGAGTTTTCGTATAGCAAAAGAAAAAGAACTTATTACTGCGTATGATCCGAATTATACTTCGTGTTTCATGTATTCGGACGAGTCCAGAGAGTTTCTTGATGAGATATTGCCATATACCAAAATAATTTTTATGAGTATGAAAAACGATGTTCCGCACCTGTTTGAATCACTGTCTTATGAGCATATTGCTAAAAAGCTGAGTGATTTTGGGGTGGAAATTATTGTATTTAAGTCAAGAATTGATGGCGGGTATTATACGTTTTATAACGGCGAAGTCAGATTTATAGAATTTTTTAATAAGCGCCCCGTTATTGATTTAACCGCCTCCGGTGATACTTTTAACGGCGCATTTTTGCACGCTTATATTTCGGGGTATAATCCGTTTGAATCGGCGAAATTTGCATCTGTTGCGGCCGGTTTACAGGCATCAAAATTCGGTGCTGTTTCAGCTCTGCCGTGTAAGGAAGAAATTGCGGAGTATCTTTGATGAAAAAGGCTCTTTGTTCCGGTTATTACGGTTTTGATAATTTCGGTGATGATGCGGTTTTATATGTTTTAGTAAAACTGTTTTCAAAAAAATATAACTTGACTGTTTTGTCTGCAAATCCCGAAAAAACGGCAAAACTATATAATGTAAAATCGGTGTACTCTTTTAGTCCTTTTAAAGTTTTGCCGGAAATTATAAAAACGGATGTCCTAATTTCCGGCGGCGGAAGCCTTTTACAGGATGCTACAAGTATTAAAAGCCTTATTTATTATCTTGGTTTAATTTTTATTGCGGTATTTTTTAAAAAGGATGTAATTATTTTTGCGCAGGGAATGGGACCGTTTAATTCTGCTCTTGCACGAACATTAACCCGGCTGGCTTTAAAGAAATGTAAACTTATAACAGTAAGGGATACAGACAGCCGGAGACTGCTTGCCAACTGGGGTATTGCGTCAAAGCTGGTATGTGATCCTGTATTTACTTTTGATATTCCTGTTGCGGAAAAAGAAAAAAATACGCTTGGAATACAATTAAGGGCATTCCAGGGAGTGAATGATACTTTTCTTAAAAAACTAGCAGATGCTGTTAACGAAGTTTTCCCTGATGAGAAATTAATTATTTTTTCACTGCAGCCCGGAATTGATTATGATGTTTGCTGCCGTTTTCAAGAACTTTTGGGGCGCGAAGCGGAAATAAAAAACGGGCTTGGCGTAAAGGAAACTGCAAAAGAAATTTCTAAGTTGGAATATTTAATAGGTATGCGCTTTCATGCTGTTCTTGCCGCTTTAAAGTCTAATGTTAAAGTACTTCCGCTCTCTTATGATAAAAAAGTAACATTTTTATCTCTGGAAGCAGGTATTGATTATATAGAATTAAACCATTTTGATGATTTGAGAGAAAAAGTTGCAGCTTTAAAAAATACTGAATTGCACGACCTGTCAGCCTGGTTAAATACAAAAAAACTGGATGTAAATATTTTTGATATATAACTTAATGTTTTGTTTACATATATATAGATTTAAGATAGTATTAGGAAAAGGAGTTTTGTATGAGTTCCAAATATAGAAGAGTACTTTTAAAAATTAGCGGTGAAGCACTCTTGGGTGATCAGGAATTTGGTATATCACAAATTCCGGTGGAGGATATTTGTAAAGAGATTAAATCAATTCTGGATATGGGTGTTCAGGTTGCCGTAGTAGTCGGCGGAGGAAATATTTTCCGGGGTGTAAAAAACAGTGCCAAGTTTGGCATGGACAGAGCTTCCGGTGATTATATAGGTATGCTGGCGACTGTAATGAATGCAATAACGTTGCAAAGCTGTCTTAAAAATATGAAAATTGACTGCCGGATACAAACAGCGATTTCTATGAACCAGATAGCTGAACCATATATAAGATTTAAAGCTATACGACATTTAGAGAAAGGCAGAGTTGTCATATTTGCTGCAGGAACAGGAAACCCGTTTTTTACAACGGATACGGCATCAGCTTTAAGAGCGTCAGAGATTAATGCGGATGTTATGTTAATGGCAAAGAACGGTGTGGACGGTGTTTATACTGATGACCCGAATATCAATCCAGAGGCTAAAAAAATTGATAATATGACTTACGATGATATTATTAAACAGGATTTAAAAGTAATGGATACTTCTGCATGCGCATTATGCAAACAAAACCGTATTCCTATTGTTGTGTTTGATTTTAATGCAAAAGGCGGGTTGGCAAAAATTATGAATGATGAAAAAATAGGCACATATATAAGTTAAGGAGAAAGTAATGTCAGAAGCAATTGAAGAATTATTATTGTTATGTGAAGAAAAAATGGAGAAGGCAATTACACAGATGAAACGCGAATTTGCGTCTGTTCGTACAGGTCGTGCAAATCCGGGTATTCTTGATAAGGTTTCTGTGGATTACTACGGTGCTCCGACTCCGCTGAGACAAATGTCTCAGGTTACTGTTGCAGAAGGCACAACTCTTGTTATTACTCCTTATGACAAGTCTATTATTAAAGAAATAGAAAAAGCTCTTATCAAAGCAGAATTGGGAATTACTCCAAACTCTGACGGTATTTGTATAAGATTACCGTTCCCTCCGCTGACGGAAGAAAGACGTAAAGCGACAGCAAAAGAAGTAAAAAAATACGGAGAAGACGCAAAGGTTGCAGTCAGAAATGTAAGACGCGAGATTGCAGATGATGTTAAAAAAGTTGAAAAATCCGAAAATCTTTCTGAGGATATGGCAAAGGATTATCAGGATAAAATCCAAAAATTGACTGATAAATATACAGGAATAATTGATTCTCTCGTAGCAGAAAAAGAAAAAGAGGTTCTTACCGTATAATGAATGTAAAAAGAATTACAACGGGGGTATTGTTAGGGTTACTGGTATTTCTCTCTCTGATAAAGGGCGGGTGGATGCTGACTATTCTTGTATTCCTGTTTATTCTTCTTGCTGCAAAAGAGTATGTTAAAATCCTTAAAAATAAAGGTTTTTTGCCCAGTTTCGGGATAATGACAACAGCAACGGTTGCATTAACTTTTCTTGCGCATTTTAACAAATTTTCACTTGTTGCGCCGGCGTTTTCACTGCTTTCAATACTTGCCCTGATGTGGGTATTATTTCGCGGCAGCCAGCCATATATTGCAAATGCGGCAACAACAATTCTCGGGTTTGTTTACTGTGCGTGGTTCCCGCTGCATCTGTTATTTTTAAGAAGCCTCCCCGCGTATAATTGCGGAAAAGGTTTATTGTCCAGTTTCCTTGGCTGTACAGGGTTGGGGTATGTGATACTTTTATTCTTTGTTGTTCTTGTAACTGATGTGGGTTGTTATTATTTCGGTACAAGGTTCGGTAAACATAAACTTGCGCCGGTAATAAGTCCCAACAAAACCTGGGAAGGTGCTTTGGGCGGCTCTGCTTGTGCAATTACAGTATCATTTGTAATCGGGTATTTACTTGGATTTGAATGGTATCATTCACTGTTTACAGGCATTGTTATAACTGTTTTCGCGCAGATTGGCGATTTGTGTGAATCAATGTTTAAACGGGATGCAGGTGTAAAGGATTCAGGTGATACTCTCCCTGGACACGGCGGTTTTCTTGATAGAGCGGACAGTTATATTTTAACAACTCCTATATTATTTTATTATTTTAAATATGTTGTGTTAACAGGAATTTTAAAAGTAAATTTATTAATCTTTATCAGGAATTTCTTTAATGTATAATGAGCTTTTTGAAATATTTGGAATAAAGGTTGATAATATACAGTTGGTTAAGTCGGCATTGACACATCCTTCTTGTACGCATGAAAATTCAGCGGACAATCCTGAAAATTATGAAAGATTGGAATTCCTTGGTGATGCTGTTTTAAAACTGGCGGTGTCTTCAATGCTTTATGAAGAATATCCTGAATTTAATGAGGGGAAATTATCTAAAATCCGTTCTTTTCTTGTTGCAGATAATTTACTTGCAAAACTTTCTTTTGATTTGGGATTGAATAAGTTTTTAATACTTTCAAAGAGTGAAGAAAAGTGCGGCGGCAGAAAAAGGGTTTCTAATAATGCGTGTGCTTTTGAAGCCCTGTTAGGCGCATTTTATCTTGACGGGAAGGTTAAAGAAATTAATGAGTTTCTATATAAAATCTTAAAGCCTGAAATTCCTGACATTATAAATAATATGGAAAAATATAATGCAAAAGAGCTTTTGCAAGAATATACACAATCAAAAGATAAAACTCTGCCGGATTATAATGTTGTTAAAGTCTCCGGACCTCCGCATAAGCCTTGTTTTGAGGTAGAGGTAGTGTATGATAATGCAATTATAGGGAAAGGCGACGGATTCTCTAAGAAGGAAGCACAACAAAATGCAGCTTTTAATGCATGTAAGAAACTGGGGTTGATAAATTAAGATTACCGGTTAGGTTTAATTATCTGGATGTTTCTTGATTCAGTTATGTCGTGGCGTGCGTCTTTTATAACGGCGCGGTGTTCTTCTGATAAACTCAATCCGTTGCATAACCTGTCAATAAAACCATTATTTAATTTTACGGCTTTTTCAAGAGCACCGATATCTTCAAGAATATCTTTTATATCATCAAAATCATAACTAAATGACTGTTTAGACTGATAAATCATAGTTTCACCGGTAAGCGCTTTGATGGGTTCACCGCCCAAATCGAAATATAACTTAAATACAGATTTTAAATCCTGAATTTCTGCTTGAAGGGTTTGGATTGTCTGCTGTATTCTTAAGTATCTGTCAAACAGATAATCAATGTTATCAAGCTGCTTAGCCTGCCAGTCGCATTTTTGAAGATAAAGTTTTTTAAGTTTAGGGTACGCAAGAGCAAGTCCCATTGTGTCTGCCATTGCGCGGTGGTGGTTAACAAGTTCTACCTGAAACATTTTAGTTAATGCTTCAAGTCCGTGAGAATCAAGCTCCGGACAAACTTCTTTAAACATTTGCTGGGTGTCAATATGCTGGTTTTTCAGTCTTTCGCCAGTGCATCTAATACACGCTTCGTTGAGGAAAGAATAATCAAATATAGCATTGTGTGCAACGATAGGTGCGTCTCCAAGAAATTCTAAAATTCTTGGCATAATTTCTTCTTCTGTCGGGGCGTCTTCAACCATATCAGGAGTTATGCCGTGGATAGCGATACTTGATTTCCTTATATGCTGTTTGGGGTTAATGAGTGTTTGAAATTCGTCTTTTATTTTTCCGTTTTCAAGCCTCACTGCTGCGAACTCTACCATCCTTTCGCGGGTATAGTCCAAACCTGTGGTTTCAGTATCTAAAACAATTTCAACAATTTTCTTTCTAACCATTGTTACCCTTTATCGTCCTCATCAGAATAATAGCATAAAAATAAAATATATGCTAATATTAGTAAAAAAGGAGGATATGATATGAGTATAGAACTTACTGATAATAATTTAAAAGAGGAGGTTCAAACCGGAGTTGTAGTTGTTGATTTTTGGGCGCCTTGGTGCGGTCCGTGTCGTAAACTGGGACCTGTGCTTGAAGAGGTTGCGGCAGATTTAGAAGGTCGGGTGAGAGTTTGTAAGATTAACACTGACGAGAATATTGCTTCAGCACAGTACTATGCAATAAGTGCTTTACCTACGGTACTCGTATTTAAAGACGGTGAACCCGTTGAAAGAATGGTCGGTTTGATGCCAAAGAGTACAATTATATCTAATATTGAAAAATATTTGTAATTTTAAATCGTTTGATTTGAATGGCAAAAACGTCCTATATTAAAATTTAGAGTAATATTGAAATCGTATTTTTGAAGTAAAAATGCGATTTCTTTTTTATTTTGAGTCTGTAAAAATTCTTCTTTGTTTAAAATACAATTATTCTTGTGATATAATTTTTTTATTCAAAAAAAGGGAGGGAAATGAAAATGGCAGAAGCGAAAATTTTAGCAACTATTCAGAGAACTGATACAGAACAATTGCAAATTTCAGTAAGTGAGTACAGAGGGAAAAGCTATTTTAATTTAAGAATTTATTATACAACAGACGACGGCGCAACGTGGCTGCCTACTAAAAAAGGTGTAACTTTTGCACCGGATCAGCTTGATATATTATCTGATGCTATTGAAGAAGCGAAGAAAGAATTTATGGCAGAAGCAGAAGAATAAAATGAAGTATGCTCTTGTACTTGTAAATATAACGGGTTTAGGAGTAAAAACATTCAGTTATCTGATACCCGAGGAGATGAAACAGGTTATCCAAATCGGACAACCTGTTTTAGTGCCATTTGGTAAGAGAGGGCTTGTTAATGCTTTTATAGTCGGGTTTTCTGATTACCTGCCCGGAGAATTTACACCTAAAAAGATAAATAAGATACTTGATACAAATCCTCTTTTTTCTCTTAAGTATCTTAAACTTCTTGAATGGGTTGCAAACTATTATTGTACGGATCTGGTAACTGTTATAAATATGGCAATTCCTGCAAAGTTTATAGAGATGTCATCCAAAGTTTCCAAGGCGGTGGAATTTGTTTCTAAAACCGGTGCAACAAAAAGACAGACAGAAATTCTTGAGGCACTGGAGCGTGCGGGTAAATCACCGCTCAATAAGTTTTTAAAGGAAAATAAAACTACACTTCCGACTGTTAAAAAGATGGCTGAGGCAGGTTTTTTAAGAATTACAGATGAAGAAGTTTATAGAAACCCGCTAAATATTTTCAAAGATGTTAAAGTAGAGCCGCTGTACGAGCTATCTCCCGAGCAGGATAGAGTTTATAATGAGATATCTGCAAAATTACGTTCTCAAAAACCTTTGCTGCTCCATGGCATTACCGCGTCAGGAAAGACGGAAGTGTATTTTAAACTTATAAAGGATGTAATAGATTCAGGGAAGAATGTTTTATTTCTTGCGCCTGAAATAGCTCTTGCCTCGCAGCTTGTGAAACGTCTGGCAAAAAAATTTGGTATAGATGATGTTGCTATATGGCATAGTAGTATTTCCGAGGGGGAAAAGTATGATGTATGGAAGAGGCTTTATAATAATGATGTAAAAATTTTAGCCGGTGTGCGTTCGGCTGTTTTTGCCCCGCTTAATAATATAGGGCTTATTATTGTTGATGAAGAACATGAAAGCGCTTATAAACAGTCAAATCCTGCGCCGCGATATGATGCAAAAACAATAGCGCAGCGTCTGGCACAGTTTCATCAAGCGCCGATTATTCTCGGCTCTGCTACTCCGGATATTTCTTCATACTATTATGCAAGCAACAATAATAATCTTTTTGAACTAAAAAAACGATTTAATAACCAGCCGCCGGCAAGGACAAAGGTTATAAATATGCAGGAATACGGGCATGCAGCGTATAAGGGAATGATATCCAAACCTTTGCAGACTGAAATTACAAAAACGCTGGAAGAAAAACATCAGGTTATACTATTGATGAACAGACGCGGATTTTCGACATCAACCCAGTGCAAGGCTTGCGGGTATGTTATTGAGTGCCCTGATTGTTCTATTCCAATGATCTGGCATAATACCGACAAGGTTTTAAAATGCCATTACTGTAATAAAATTCTACCTTTCCCCGATACCTGCCCGAATTGCGGTTCGGATGCACTAAGAAATTCAGGAGCAGGAACACAGAAAATAGAATTGTTAATAAAGGAACTTTATCCTGATGCACGTGTTGAGAGGATAGACAGTGATATTCTTGTACGGAAGAATGCTCATATTGAACTTTTAAACAAATTTCTTGCAAGAGAAATAGATATACTGATAGGTACACAGATGATTGCTAAAGGGCTTGATAATCCTAATGTTACACTGGTGGGTGTGCTTAATGCGGACGCAGGATTTTCTCTGCCGGATTTTAGAGCGTCAGAACGCGGATTTCAATTGTTAACTCAGGTCGCGGGACGAGCAGGGCGCGGGGCTGATGCCGGAGAGGTTATATTCCAGACGTATAACCCATCTTATTACGCATTTGAAAGCGCAAAAGAGCAAAACTATGATTTGTTTTATAATAAAGAAATCAAACTCCGGCAAGAGTATGACTATCCGCCGTTTAGCCAGATTATACGACTTATAATAAGTTCTGAAAATAATTACCGTGCTGAGAAATCGGCAATGGAAATTGGTATGCGTTTTGCACAGTTAACCGAAAAACAGGGGGTTAGTGAGTATCTGGAACTTCTAGGACCGTCAGCCTGCGTTATTGAAAAAATCAGTAATAAATACAGATTTCAAATTTTAATCAAGAATAAATTATCAGGTAAAGGGCATAAGTTTGTTTCATCATTTTTGAGCAAAATAATTATGCCAAAAGACATAAAATTGTCAGTGGATGTGGATCCGCTTGATATATTATAAAACTGCATCAAGATAACTTTGCGGAAAATTCGAGGCGTTTGCTTTGGTTATATAACCGACATTTAAACTTTCGGCAATAAGTCTCAAATTGTACGTTGCAGAAATTATAACTATTCTTGTTTTGTTATATTGGGTTAATTTCCTGATCTGTTCGACAAACCATTCGCCGGCGTATTTAGGAGAAAAATCTTCTTCCATTTGCAGGTCGGTTATGATTAAGTCATAAGGCTCATTTATATTGTTGTAAACCGCTTCATAACCTTCTCTGGCAGAGGACGCCGTATCAAAAACAGCATTACCGCCAAGGAGTTCGTTTAGTATAAGAATATGCTGGTCTCTCCAGCCTTTTACATCATCTACAACAAGTATTTTCTTCATTTTCTGAGCCCTTCAGCACCTTTCAGGTAAATAAATTCGGGAACAAAATTTTCGCCGCAGTTTACAACAATCATTACCCGGATACATTTTTTTATTGAATTTTTTACCCGTAGTTCGTTGTAACACATCATAGGAACATCCTTCCAGTGAAGGTCAATTCTTGCAAATTTTGCGGGGAATGCTGCGTCAAGGTCGTCTGTCATTGTAAAAATAACATGCGAAATCATATCCACATCAAGGTTGTTTTTTAAAACTATTTCAGAAAGAAGTTCTATTGTCGCGTTTTTGATATCTTCTTCTGTATTTTGCTCAACAGTTATAGCACCTCTTATTCCGCGTGTAATCATTTTTTTGCTCCTATAGTATTTGCAATTCCGTTATACCAGTCGCGTGCTGCCATTTCTCCTTTGCTTTCAGGTTTTACTTTTATAACTCTTAAAACTCCGTTTCCTGTAGCAAAGTCTACCCCGTCTTTACCGGCATGGATAATTTCACCGGGCGGCAGTGTTGTTTTTTCGTTCAGTACACATGATTGCATAACTTTAATGTTTTTATTTTTAAAACAGAAATATGCACCAGGTGATTTATAAATCCCGCGTATAAGGTTATGAATTTCACGTGCGCTTTTGTTCCAGTCAATTTTAAACTCATCACTTGTAAGTTTGTTTGCGAAACAAACTCCGTCTTCACATTGTTTAACCGGTGTTAAAGTTCCGTTATAGATTTCCTTCAGAGTCTGTGCGACCAGTTCGGGAGATTTGTCTGAAATTATTTGATACAGGTCTTCGCAGGTCATATCATCAGGAATATCAATCGGATATGCTATACAAATATCTCCGCAATCAAGCCCGAGTTCCGTAATCATTGTACAGATTCCGGTTTGCTTATCACCGTTTATAATACACCTTTGTATCGGATTTGCCCCGCGGTAGCGCGGAAGTAGTGATGCGTGAAGGTTAATTGTTTCAAATTTAGGCATATCAAGAACTTCCTGAGGAAGTATTTGCCCGAAAGCAAATGTTACAAAGAAATCCGCATTGAGTTTTTTTATTTCCGCCTGAATATCAGGTTCTTTTCTTATGGATTTAGGTTGAAAAACCGGAATTCCGAGTTCAAGTGCGGTTCTTTTAACGGGAGAGGCGGTAAGTTTATTGCCGCGCCCTGCCGGTTTGTCAGGCTGGGTTACGACTCCTGCAACTTCAAACTCATCAGATGATTGAAGATATTTAAGCGTTTTTACTCCGATATCAGGTGTTCCCCAGAATACAACTCTAATCATTAGCAGTGTCCTTGTTAGCCTGTTCTTTAAGTAATTCATCCAACTCGGGTTCTGAGAGCAGTTTGTCAACTTCTACCGGCGGAAGATTGTATTTGTTTAATACTTCGTCAGCTTCAAATCTGTTAATTGAGTGGTCGATAAACAGAACACCGTCGAGGTGGTCAAACTCGTGCTGAATGGCTCGGGCAAGCAATACGCCGTCTTTTACTTCCATAACGAAAGGACGTCCGTGAATATCGGTTGCTTTGACCATAATATTAGCGTATCTTCTTACATCTGTGTACGCTTCGGGAAAACTTAAACACCCTTCGTGGCTTTTACAGGCGCCTGATTTTTTAATGATTTTGGGGTTTATGAATGTAATAGGATTAAGCGGCTCATCTCCTGTAGAACAGTCTACAACAAATATCCGCAGATTTTCTCCTATTTGGGGTGCTGCGAGACCTACGCCGTTGTTTGCATACATTGTATCATACAAATCTGCGACAATTGCTTTTACTTTTGCTGAAACTTTATGAACTTCTTTGGATGGCATCCGGAGTATCGGGTCACCATATCTTAAAATCTTTTTTATTGCCATAACTTCACCTC